>CAKKQI010000382.1 GCA_919901895.1 Candidatus Brocadiaceae bacterium
TGAGCCGATTAAATAATGGCGCGAAGACGAAATAGGCAATTTGTCGTTTTTGGAATTGTAAGGGGGGATACCCCGGGGGAAGTTGGCGATACCCCCCCCCCCCACCTACTCCAGGCCGCCTTCATTGATTCCAGATAATCGGAAAGACGTTTTGATTTCATTGTCATTTTCCACTACTGATATCATTAAACATTATTTGGGAAATTTGCAAGAATTTTTACAACTATTGGTTTAATTGACCCGATGGAGTTTGAGTCACCATCAGTTAAATCTGTGGTTAATTTGATTTGACAAAAGATAAAAAAAGAGGTAATTTATTATACCAGTTACGCAGAGGCTGCAAAATAAGCATCGATTACGCGGAAAAGACGGTTAGACCTTTCTAAATTTGCGCAATCGACACCTTTCAGCGTAATTTGCGTAAGCCGTGTTTATTATAAGTATGCTCAGACAACGCGAACGTAAATACAAAGTGATGCTTCTGCTGGCCGATGCCCTCGGGATTACCATTTCTTATTTCGGGGCGTTCTGGTTCAGTATTAAGTTAGATAAAGAACTTTCGCTTAACGTGTACCGATCGGTTTTTCCAGCGGTGCTGGTCGGCTGGCTGGTGGTTTTCCGTTTTACCGGTCTTTACAACATCCGCCTACGCGGTTCGGAAGAGTTTTTCGTCCTTTTAAAGGGTGTTGTAATCGCCCTGGTGATTACCCTGAGCAGTGCCTTTTTTTACCGCCCCCGGCTTGATGACCAGACTTATTTTACTTTTTCCCGGACTTTACTGATATTACTGGCCGTCTTAACCGTACCGGTTACTTTGCTTTTCCGCCATACTTTTCGCTGGGGGCGTTATAAACTCTTCAAAACTACCCGTCATTTTAACCGGCTAATCATCGTGGGGCATAACGAATTGGGATTAATGCTGGCCAAAGAGTTGAAAAAACACGACCTTGGTTACGAACTGGTTGGTTTTGTGGAGGATTTTACCCCGGAAGTAAAGAATGACCTGGAACGCACCACCGGTCAGACCTGCGAAGAATGCTGGGACCGTTCGCCGGCTTCTGAAAGTTCAGACGGTCTGACCCGGCCGGCCGACTTACCGGAAGAGTTTTATAAAAATTACCTGAACGGCTCATCAGCCGCAACCGCTTCTGATATTCCAATCATTGGCCGGATTGACGAAATAGAAAAAATCATTGCTGAAAAAGAAATCACCGACATCTGGATTGCCCTTCCCTCCGCGCCGCGTGAAAGATTAATGAGTCTGGTAAATCTCTGCTTGAAAACCAAAGTCTCATGGAAAATCGTGCCGGACCTTTATGAAGTAATGCTGGACTGGGTCCACATTGACAGTCTCAGCGGGATTCCCTTAATCGGCATTAGAAGGTCAAATATTACCGGATTAAATATTATTATTAAACGGGTAATGGACCTGGTTATTACTTCGTGGTTGCTTATTTTAGCATCACCTTTTTTATTGTTGATAGCAATTTTTATTAAACTAACCTCGCCTGGTCCGGTGTTATTCAAACAAAAAAGGGTCGGGCAGGACGGCCGGCGGTTTGTGTTTCTTAAATTCCGCTCAATGTATCATAAGGCGCCCCGGACCAAGCATAAGGAATTCACTAAAAAATGGATTGCCGGGACAGGGGAAACCACTCATGATAATTCAAAAAAAGAAAAGAAAGTTTATAAAATAACCGATGACCCGCGGATTACGCCGATCGGAAAATTTTTACGAAAAACCAGTCTGGACGAATTGCCCCAATTTTTCAGTGTTTTCAAAGGGGAGATGAGTCTGGTCGGCCCCCGCCCGCCGCTGGCTTATGAGGTGGAGCATTATCACGAATGGCATAAACGCCGGCTGGAAACCAAACCAGGTATTACCGGACTCTGGCAGGTCAGCGGACGGAATTTATTATCTTTTGAAGAAATGGTCAAACTGGATATTTTTTACATTGAAAACTGGTCGGTCCGGCTGGATTTACAGATAATCATAAAAACTGTTTTTACGGTGCTGTTTCATAAAGCGTATTGAAAATTATAAAAAAATCATTGACAAATAAATTACATATTTGATATTATTATAAATGATGTAATTTGAAATTGTTGATAAAATCAACAAGGTCAATTTTATAATTTTAAAAAGGAAGTGGCTATGAAATTTTCCAAAATTATCAGCGTACTATTTACCGCGGTAGTTTTTATAGGTTTATTCTCATCTTCTGTTTTTGCCCGGCAATACGACCCAAGAACGGCTCGTTTTACTCAACGAGACCCGATTAGTTATGTGGAAACAGCCGGACGAGTGCAGGTGGGATTGTATACCTATGCGATGAATAATCCTGTAAATTTTACCGATCCTACTGGTTTGTGGACTGCTGGTGGACATGAGTATATAACGCAACGCGCCTTTAGAAGTTTTTGTATTGGAAGAACAATAAATGAAGATTGTAAAAATTGGATTGAAAAAACGTTAATAACCCACAATTTACTTCAAGATAAAGGAACCGCCTACACTGATATGAGGCGTCATTATAATAGGCCTCTAACAGGGGACAGAGTAGTATGGGATAACCATTATGGTGCGTATCTTAAAGAAGAAATAAATAATTTTTATACTTCTATACTCCCGCCACCACCTTATCGTTGTGAAGAAGCCATGCAGGTTCTAGGCCGCTTAAGTCATTCTTGGCAAGATTATTTCGCTCATGCTATCGGCATTGCAGAAACCAAAGCGAAAAATGACCGTAGTTTTACTTCAAGTCCTTATACTATGCTTAACGCGACTCCCGATAATCGATTGGCTGGATTAAAGCCGTCTAGTTGGGAAAGTGTATGGGTACCAGGTGAGCATGGCTGGCATGAATTTGGCGGTGACGAAGGAGCGATTAGAAAAACACGAGCTTGGGCATACGTACTTAAGCAATATATTACAATGATTTCAGAATGGTTGCACTATTGCGAACCTTGTTGCCCTCCAAAAGATTCCACATCTAAAACAAAAACATCAACAAGTGCTGGAAGCAGCGTTTATCCACGAGCAATACCTACCAAAGGATACAACTATCCTGTCTATTAATTAAGGCATTTTTGTTTTATGCACAGTTTTCTAATTCGCGACAAAGCAATTATTCTTGGTTTTTTAACAGGTATTTTCCTTACAATAATTGGGTTAATTTTAATTCAGGCGGGCGGTTGGGGGCCCTGCGGGCCAGATACCAATATATCTTCTATTGGAGGAATTATTGTTTCCATAGGCATGAAGAGCGTATTTATACTCGATCTTGACTCGCAATTTCCTGTTAATATTATAATGGTTTTTGTAATTCAAGGATTACTTTGTTCTTTCATAGGATATGGACTTATTTTGGCGGGGAATATTAATAAATTAATAAAAAAAAACGGTTCGCGTTCTTTTTGGTTTATAGTTATAATTGTTGTTATATTTGGAATTATTAGCCGGATACATTATTGGATTTCTAATCCATAAACACTTTTGCGCAACATGCAAAATAAATCTAAATTCAAACAAAAAATAAATAACTTTCAAAATGTTAATAAATATCAGATTAAATTTAACCGTTTAATGATTTTCGCCGCCTTTATCTTCATAACAATTATTTTCCTGATTTTCTTAACTCCCAATCCCCAATTGAACAAAACTGTAAAACAACCTGAGAAAAAAATTGATCTGGCCAAAGAGGCATTATTGATTGCTAAAGAAATATTTCCTGATATTAATATTAATTCGTATTTGGCCAAACTTGATAGGATGGCTGATGAAATTCGCTTTATAATGATGACGGGCAATGGAAACTTGGTTGATCCTGAATACCGGATAAGAGCCATCAACACCTTTTTCTTTTATACGCAAAAATATGAGTATGACCACGATGATTTCTTCGGCCGAAAACCAACCAACTGCTTTTTAAATGGCATCATTGACACCAAAAAGGGAGCATGTTTTATAATGCCTCTCTTATACCTTTGCATATCTGATAGATTAGGCTTCCCCATCCATGGCGTTAATATTCCGAATCATTTCATTTTGCGTTATGATGACGGAAAATATCGCGCTAATATTGAAGTTACTTTCAAAGGTGTAATAATTACGGATGAGGTTTACGCAGAAGATTTTCACATAACTGATAGAGAAATAAAATCGGGGGTATTCTTGAAAAATCTATCTAAAAAAGAGGTCATCTCGGATATGATAGAAGTGAGAGGAAACTATTATTCAACAATAAAGGATTATGATAAAGCCATTAGGGATTGGGAAAGAGCGGCTGAATTAAATCCAACCAATGCGGAACTCTTTGATAATTTAGCTAAAGTTTATAATGATTACAAGAAAGATAAAAAGACAAGCACAAAATATCGGGTTAAATGTGAAGAATTAGGTCTTAATCTTTCCAGACACAAAACAGATTATGACCTTAAATATATAGAAAGTTTCATAAGGATAGCCCAATCTAAAGGAATAAATACCTCGGAACTAGAAGCATTGCGGGAAAAAGAATTAGCCAAATTACAGGTATCGGATAAACAGACTGAAACTATCCTGATTGACCACGAAAAAGAACTTCAAGCCTTGATGAAGGCAAACGAAATGAACAGAAAAAATCAGTGGAGACTGCCAAATCAACCATTTCAAAATCAACCATCTCGGATTATGTTACCTCCACAACCAATGTTGCCACGACTAAATGAAAAATCAATCTGCCCTAAGTGTGGTAAAAGACATTAATAAATTAGGATTGATAATGAAACAAGTTGGACTAATTATATTATTACTAATCTTGGTCGGCTGTTCCACCAGACAATCCGACGAGGTGGTCATCTATACGGCTCTTGATGAAATGTTTTCCGAACCGGTGCTGAATGAGTTTACCAAAAAAACCGGGGTCAAAGTAAAAATAGTGCCTGATACCGAAGCCGCTAAAACGGTTGGGTTGGTAAACCGTTTGATTGAAGAAAAGAATCATCCGCAGGCCGACGTGTTCTGGAATAACGAAATCGGGCGGACCCTGGTTTTGAAACAGAAAGGCATCCTGGCGCCGTATTTTCCCCAAAATGCCGCTGATTTACCGGAGATTTATCGCGACCCGGAAGGTTACTGGACCGGTTTTGCCGCCCGGGCCCGGGTGATTTTATATAATACGAATCTGATTAAGGAAAACGAGGCCCCTCAATCAATTTTTGATTTAATTAAACCGGAATATCAAGGTAAGGTGGCGATTGCCCGGCCGCTTTTCGGCACTACAGCCACTCACGCGGCGGCTCTTTTTGCGGTGCTGGGTGAAGAGAGAACCAAAAAGTTCTTCCTGGATTTAAAAACTAATAAATGTATGGTCGTGGCCGGTAATGCGATGGCGCGTAACATGGTGATGGAAGGCGAAGTTCCAATTTGCCTGACCGATACGGATGATGCCAACGGCGCTTTCTTGAAAAATAAACCGGTGAAAATGGTTTATCCGGATCAGGGCGAATCAGAAATCGGCACGCTGGTCATTCCCAATAGCATTGCTCTGGTTAAAAATGGACCCAATCCTGAAAATGCTAAAAAGTTAATTGAATATGTGGTGAGCGCAGAAGCGGAACAAAAATTAGCTCACTGTCCTTCCGCCCAGTTTCCCTTGCGGAATAACCTCACCCCGTACAGTGAACTTTTTGATTTAAAAAAAATCAAGGTGATGAAGATTGATTATGCCGACATAGCCGATTGGCTTCCCCGCAGCGCCCAATTTATTCAGGAAGAATTCTTGAAATAAGATTCTTCTGTCATTCTCTGGCTTGACCAGAGAATCCAGAAATATAACACGGAGGAACGGATTCCCCGATCAAGCCGGGGAATGACGAAAAATGTAATTATTTAAATTCTATCTTAAAGCTCAACGTTCCGCCGCCGGTTACCTGCGTGGTCTGGCCGGGCAGGAGACAGGGTTGGTCGCCGGCCATTTTAATATCGCCTTTAAGTTCCACCTTGATAATTTTTTTTAATCTAATGTTGAATAATCCCTCTCCGGTCAGCGTAATTTCCACATTTAACCCGTTATCCTCGCCGGCCAGGGTTCCCTGCATTTCAATCACCGCATAATCAGCCGCCTCAAGTTTTTTTATTTCCTTAAACGTGCAACTCATTGTCCCTTTTTCAAAACGCGCCTTGATGCCTATTTCAGTGCAATTATGATAGACCTGTCGTTGCTTGCTGCCGGCAAAATTTAAAATTTCAAGAACGTCCGCTTCCGGTACCGACCATTGTTCGCCCACCACGACCGGTTTACCCGGCAGAAACAGGGCATAATTATTTTCATTCGGGAAAATCGTACTCTGCAAATGCGGAGAAATTACGCCGGTGATATTAATCTGGTTATCTTTTTCTTCAATCGTAAGATTTTTCTGGTCAAGCGGGTCAGGACGCGGCTGGGGATTGTTTTTACGAAGAAATATTTTAGAAGAAACGTATTCCCGCCGGACTTTGGTAATGTTATTTTTCTCTACCGCCAGAATCGTCTGTTTTGTTTCTCGCTGAAGCCGGGAGTACAATTTCATCGGTGCGTGTTTGAGATACATCGGGATGGTAACTTCAGCCTCGGCTTCTAATTCATAAAAAACAGTTTGCTGTGAATCTTTTTTCAGGTCTGTTTTAAGAAGCACTTTATTCGGATTTTCGCCGAAAATAAACGGCCACCCGCTACCCGTCAGGCCAATCAAGAAAACCAGATACGTAATCGGGAAAATTCTGTTTATTTTTTGGGTCTTTTTGGAAAGCAGCATATTTTTTTATTGTAAAAATTTTTCAACGGCCTGTTTTAATCCGGTTTCGCGTTCCGTATAAATCCCGTCGCCTTTACAACGATTACAGAAAATAAAACCGAGACCCTGGCAGACGGAACAACCGAATTTTAATTCATCTTTATTTTCACATTGACGGCATTTTAACCGGCCTGATTCACAATCAGGGCATTTCAAATTTGTCGGCGTCGTTTTATCGGGCGGGATGACGCTTGATTCAACCGGATGACCCGATATTATTTTCGGGTCGTCCGGAGAAACTATTTCTTCGTTTTGAGTTTCCGATGAATAAATTTCCTGATTAACTAATTGAATTTGAGTGGGGTCCCAGGTGTAATCAAGTAATTTTCTCAAGGCAACCAATGTTTTAGCCGAATTGCGTCCCACCCACATTTCATAGTAATCGCGATAAAAATTTTGCGCCTGCTCCAATATTTTTACGCCCAATTCTTTTCTGGAATCAGATAAAAAGTCGGTTTCCCAGCGGGTTGTTTCCTCCCAGATGGTTAAAGATTTTTCATAATTATTTTGTAGTCCGCTGTAAGAAGCATTTTCCAGGAGTTCTTTAATTTCACTCCGGCGTTTTTTGAAATCACCCCAGACGTTTTCTTTAATTTTATCGCGCTCTAATAACGCAATTATTTTTAATTCTTCGGCTGACAACCCGTATTGATCAATAAAATCCTGATAAAGTTTCATAGCCGAATCAAATTTTTTTTCAGCCAGGAAATTGACGGCCTGAACTTGAACGGCGGTTAATTCTTCCCTGGTGATTGATTCGGTTGCTTGCCCCGATAACATCGGGGCTTGCCCCGTTCCCCGATGGACATCGGGAGGCGGGACTGGTTCTGATTTTATCGGGGCTTGTTCCGCTAGGGCGGTGACCGGTTCATTCTTGGCCGGTTCAGGGACAGCCTGTTTTGGTTGTTCTTTGGTTATCAGAACCTGGTTAATACGTTTATGGGCTTCGTTTGCCAGGACGTGGTCCGGAGCCAGTTCAATTAATTTTTCATAAATTATCCGGGCTTCATCCAGCCGGTTGGCTGATTCCAATTTTGAGGCCTTTTGGTATAGTTTTTCCGGCGAAGCAAACCTGGTAAAAATAACCGGAATAATCAGAATTAATAAAATAGCCGCTCCGCCGACAGAGATACCCAGGTAAGTTAATTTTTTACTTTTTAACCGTTTCTGGGCTGCGGATATTTTTTGGATTAAATCCAGCGAGCGCGTGGCATCGTCAACGTTCCGGGCGGCCTTTTCCCAATTAATTAAAGCATGGTGATATTGACCTTTTTCGAAAAATTCGTTACCGCTGGAAATTAACCGGTCAATTTGTTGCCGGGAACTTTGCAGCCGGACGGATTCAAGTAATTCTTGAATCCGGTGATCATCCGGATAAGCAGGTTGAAGTTTTTCCAGTCCGCCTAAGGCGGATTTAAACCGGCCTTCGCGATTAAGTTTTTGGGCCAGGGTTAGTTGTTCTTCCAGAAGATGATGGGCGGATTGGGTGGCGGCGTCGGTCAACCATTCTTTAACCTTATTTTTTTCAGCCGGCGCGGCCAGCTGCAGGGTAATATTATATTGTTCAACGGCTTCGGCAAATAATTTTTTATTAAAAGCCCGGTTGCCTTTTTTGACGGAGGCCAGATAAAGTTCTTTCTTTTTTTTCGCTTCGGCGATTTTTTCAGTCAGGTTAAAAAGGTCGGTTGGTATTTTCGTCCAAGATTCCAGGGCCTGGTCAAATTCATTTTGATAAAACCGCACCTGGCCTTCCTCAAAAATGGGGTGGAATTCTTTTTCCCGGGTTCGTTTCTGGCGCCATTCATTCAGGTGATAACCGCAGTTCGGGCAAAAAGAAACGGTGTAGTCGTTTTCCTGTTCGCAACCCGGGCATTTTTCGAAAAGACTCGTTCCGCATTTAACGCAGAACCGGGCGGTCGGTTTATTCCCGGTCTCGCATTTTAAACACTTGAGGTTATCCATAAAATCCATCCTGTTTTCATTTCGGTTTTTAAGGTTTAACGAAAAGAAAAGTAGGATAATACCATTTATTTTTATTCAGTCAACGAAAATAAATAAATGATCCCACCGGAAGCGCATTTCCGATTTGTGGTAATATTGTAATGAGGAGAGGCGAAAACCCTTGCTTTCGCTCTCTGGTCCGAGCCAAGGTTCGGGCTTATCCACCAACGGGGGATGCACTTTTCGGCTGGCCCATCCGGTAAGTCATCTCAACCTGTTGCTAAAACCAACCCGCAATAATTTTCTCAAAATTCTAAAATTTTTGTTGACAGAGCATATTTTTATGGTATTATATAAACGGACGTACTAGTCCGTCTATATTTTTACCTGACAAAAATAGCTAATTATGAAAAGAAAAGAAAGGATAAAACAGATTGCCGAACAGCGGCGCAAGGAAATCCTGGACGCGGCCGCCCGGATTTTCGCCCGCCAGGGTTACCGTTGCACCGAGGTGGAACAGATTGCCGATGCCCTTAAAATCGGCAAAGGGACCGTTTACCGCTATTTCCCGACTAAACGAAAACTTTTTGCGGCGGTGGTGGAACAGGGCATGAGCCGCCTGGCCCAGGCCATTATCAGCCGCCTCAAGGATATTACCAATCCGCTGGAGCGCATTAAAACCGCCATCCACGCCCATTTTGAATTTTTTGAAAAAAATAACGATGTGGTGGAAATGCTCATCCAGGAGCGAAGCGAATTTAAGGACCAATTCCGGCCGGTTTATCATAAATATTACCATATCCAGAGCGTCCGGACCAAACAGGCCATCCAGAAATGCATTGACCAAAAACTGATTAAACCGCTTGACCCGGTCGGCGTCAGTAATCTTTTGACCGACCTTTTTTACGGGACCATTTTTACTTATTACCTTTCCGGCAAAAAAAGTTCTTTGAAAGAAAAAGAAAAAAATATTGTGGAGATTTTCTTTAATAACATTTTAGCTAACCGCTGATTATTCGCCAGAGGACGAATCCCGCTGAATGGCGGGACACAGATTGAGAAAATAGATTATACTGATGAAGCGAGTAAAAATATGCCGATACGACATAGTTTTTGAAGATAAGGTATATCGGCATTGCCTTTTAACATTAATAAAGAAATTTAATCGTAACGGCATATATGAGTAATAAAATAGTCCTTTTTATTTTTTGTTTATTTTTTGGTTCTTGTTTAAGCCGGCCCAATCATTTTATTGAACCTGAAAGCCGGGTTTTTCCGTCGTCCTGGCCTTCAACCACGCTGGTTAATCCGGAACCGGCCGAATCACGCTCTCCCGATGATAATCGGGGCCGGTTTAAATTTTCTTTAAATGAAAGCATTAAAATCGCGTTGGCTAATAACCGGTCATTAAAGATTGCCCTGGAAGGAAAAAACAAGGCCGAGGGTAAAGTAAAAGAATCAGCGGCCAGCCGTTATCCCTCGCTTACCGCCAATCTTTCTTACAGCCGGATTGATGAGACAACCGAGTTTGAAACGGGCGGCCGAACGGTGACCATCGGCGACCTGAACACTTATAAATCCGAGGCATCCTTAAAACAAACTCTTTATCAGGGCGGGAAGATTGCGGCAACCAACGAATCAGCCAAACTTAACCGGCAATTAGCCGAACTGCAATTTATCGATACCGAGGAATTCGTTATTTTCCAGACAGCCAAATCATACGATGAGGTTTTACTCAACCGGGAAATCCTGGACGTGAACCGTAAGAGCCTGGCCACCGCGAGCGCGCATCGGGATAATGTTAAGGCCTTAAATCAGCAGGGAATGGCTTCTGATTATGAACTGCTCCGCGCCGAAGTGCAGGTTAGTAACCTTAAAACGTTTGTTCTCCAGTCGGAAAGTAATTTGAAACTATCCGGATTGAATCTTTTAAAAACAATGGGCTGGCCGACTGGTGACCATCCGCTTTCCGCCTATGGCGGAACAAGTGAGGTGGAGTTAACCGATCAATTGCATTATGCGCCGATTAGTCCGGACGGAATTAATTTTCAAAATGTGCTGGAAACCGCTTTTCGGCAGCGGGCCGACCTGAAACAGGCGCAGTTAACCATAGATATCCAACAAAAAAACATTGCGATTACCAGGTCATCCCTGCTGCCCAACCTGGCGTTATCTTTTAATACCGGTTATGAAAAACCCTCGCGTAAAGATTTCGGCGTGGTGGATTGGGGTGATTACTGGAATGCCGGGGCAACGGTTTCTTTTCCCTTATTTGAAGGCGGGTTAACCAGAAGTAAATTAATCCAGGAAAAATCCATTCTGCAACAGCATCAGGTTACCTTGCGGGAAACCGAGGAAAAAATCCGTTATGAAGTCAGGCAGGCGGTTCTTCTGCTTAAAGACGCCGAAGAATTGCTGGTGGCCCAAAAAGAAAATGTTACCCAGGCCGAGGAGGGATCCCGGTTGGCCGAACTGGGTTTTAAAAACGGCGTCAATACCCAGTTGGAAGTAATGGACGCCCAGATGGCGCTGGACCTGGCCCGGAAGAATTATCTGGCGGCTGTTTATCAGTATCACCTGGCCGATTTGATGTTTAAAAAAGCGATCGGAGGTTTGAAAAAAGATTATCTATTAGCCGAATGAAACCAATAAAGGCGACCATAAAGGTCGCAGCTACAATATGACACTGTAGCTGCGGGGCTTGTCCCCGCCTCATAGACTTCATTCGGCTAAATAAGTACGAAAAAAGATTATTTTAAATAAAGCATTATTTAAGGGAAAAGACACAGCCCCTTTATTTTCGTCAGAGGGCGGATCCAGACGAATGTCGGAAAAGGGGGATTAACGAGGAAATTTATGAAAAAAATTATCTTTCTGGCAATTTGTTATGGATTCCTTATTATTAATGTAAACGGCTGTAAAAAACAATCATCCGTCAATAATCAATCCCGCTTCAGCGGGACAAAAGAACCGGTCCGGGTGACTCAGGCGATAAAACAGGATCTTAGCGAAATAGTAACCTTAACCGGTTATGTTAAAGAAAACAATGCCGCAGAGATTTTTCCCAAAGTTTCCGGGCGGGTAGAAAAATTAACGGTGGATAAAGGTTCGGAAGTTATCACCGGCACGTTGTTGGCCGAATTAGAGCATTCGCTTCTGACCTCCCAGGTAAAACAATTTGCGGCTTCTTTAGAATCAGCCGAGTTACAATTGAAGCAGGTCGAAATAAATCGGCGTAATTTAGAAAAAGACCGCGAGCGGATTGTTTCCTTAGCCGAAGCCGGGGCGGTTTCCCAGCAGAAAAAAGATGAAATAGAAACCAGGTGCGAAGCGATGAAAGAACAACGTAATCAGGTCTTAGCCCAGATTAAATCCGCCTCAGGCGGACTGGAACAGGCGGAACTCCAACTTAAAGAAGCCGTGTTGGTGGCGCCGGTTGACGGTATTATCGCCGAACGTTATCTGGAAATCGGCGATCTGGCCACTCCGACCAAACCGGTTTTTAAAATTGTCCGAATGCAGGAAGTAAAAATTATCGGCTATTTGCCGGAGCAATATTCCAATCGGGTTAATATTAATACGCCGGCATCAATTAACATTGACGCTTATCCGGAAAATAATTTTAGCGGCCTGGTGAACCGGATTGCCCCAACCCTGGACCCGAAAACCCGCTCGGCAGAAATAGAAATCAAACTGGCCAATCAGGATTACAAATTAAAACCCGGTATGTCCGCCCGGCTGGAATTAATCCTGGCCACGCACCGTGATGTTTTGGTATTACCAAAAGATTATATTATCTCGGAAATAGACAAAAATATTGTTTTATTGGTTAAAGATAACAAAATAAAAAAACAGGTGGTTAACATCGGCATTCAATCACGCGGTCTGGCGGAAATCACCGAAGGCGTCACCGCTGAAGACATCGTTATTACCACAGTCGGTGCGCATCTGAAAGAAGGAACGGAAGTAGAGATTGTGAAATAAGACGTAGCGCGGGAGTTCCCCGATAAACATCGGGGAAGCCCAACGCGACAAATCCGCCTCGTCCGGCAGACAGGCAACGAAGGTAATTTATGTTACTACCAGAATTTGGCGTTAAACGTCCGGTCACCAATTTAATGATTTTCCTGGCGGCCATTATGATGGGGTTAGTCTCCATCTATTTTTTGCCGATTGACCTGATGCCCAGGATTGAACCGCCGTCAATTAGCGTGATCACGGTTTACCCGGGCGCTTCGGCCGAAGACGTGGAAACAAAAATCACTATGCCGATGGAAAACGACCTTTCCATTGTCACCAATTTAAACGAACTGGTTTCTTTTTCTAAGGAAAACACTTCGGTCGTTACCTGCAAATTTGAGTGGGGAACCGATCTGGACGAGGCATCTAATAATATCAGAACCAGATTGGAATTTACCAAATTAAAATTGCCTGATGATGCGCAGGAGCCGATGATTATCAAATTTAACACCTCAATGATCCCGATCCTCGGGCTGGGCGTTACCGCTAAAGAATCGTGGGAAAGATTGCATCATCTGGTTGATACCAAAATAAGCGATGCCCTCAAGCGCGTTCCCGGTGTCGGGGCGGTTCAGACGTCCGGCGGACTGGAACGGGAAATTCACGTGGAACTGGACCAGCATAAAATGACCGCCTACGGGCTTTCGGTTAAGGAAATAGACACCGCCCTGCGTAATAATAATATCACCGTTCCGGCCGGCAGTTTAAAAATAGGCCAGAATGAATATATGCTCCGGATGCCGGGCGAATTCCAGAAGGTTGACGAAATCGGCCAAACGGTGGTTAAGGTTTCCGATTCCCGAGTTGTCTATTTAAAAGATGTCGCCGCGGTGAGCGACTCTTTTAAAGAAGTGAAGCGTAACATTCTGGTGGACGGCGTTCCCGGTATCATGGTCATGGTTCAAAAACAATCCGGGGCAAATACCGTTGAGGTCAGCCGGGCCATCCGGGAAAAACTGAAAACGATCCAATCTGTCTTACCGGCTGATGTCCAGATTAACGAGATGTTTAATACCGCCAAATTTGTTGAGCAAACCATCAGCAATCTCACCGGCACGGTTCTTTGGGGCGGCCTGCTGGTTATCTTGGTGACCATATTTTTCCTGCGGGAAATCCGGAGCAGTTTGATTATTACTCTGACGATTCCCTTTTCGCTGATCGTGGCTTTTATTTTTATTTACGCCTTCGGTATGACCATCAACCTGATGTCTCTGGGCAGTCTGGCCATTGCTATCGGAATGGTAGTTGATAATGCCATTGTGGTCCTGGAAAACACCCACTATCATATCAGCACCGGAAAAGCACCGCGTGAAGCGGCGATCTTCGGAAGTTCGGAAGTCGGATTAGCGATTTCCGCCTCCACTTTAACGACCATCGTAGTTTTCGTGCCGCTCATCTTTATGAAAGGTATCAGCGGCATCATGTTTAAAGAATTAGGTATTGCTATCATTGTGGTGTTGTTGGCTTCTTTATTAACTTCGCTGACGATGACTCCGATGCTGGCTTCCCGGTTATTAAAACCGGTCGCTTCAAATTATAAGCCGAATTGGTTTTATACGTTCAGTGAAAATATTTTTACCGGGGTTGAGCGGTTTTACGGTCAAATTTTAGAGTGGGCGCTCCGGCGCCGGCTTTTGGTTATTGTTTTATCGGTTATTATTTTTGCCGGCTCTCTGGCGCTGATCAAGTTTATCGGCACCGAATTTTTACCGGCTGAAGATACCGGAGACCTCTGGGTAACCGTAGAATTACCGGTCGGCACAAAAGTGGAAAAAACCCTTGAGGTCAGCCGGGAGTTGCAAAAAATATTTTATGAAGAAGCCGGACAGGATATCAAACATATTTTTACCCAGGCCGGCCAATCCGAATTTGCCGGCGGCGGGATGGGTTTTAAAGAAGGTTCCAACGTAATGGTGCTCGGCGCGAAATTAGTCAGTATTGAACAACGGACCAGAAGAGTTGAAGAAATCGGGCAGGCCATCCGGAAAAAACTGACTAAAATCCCCGGGATTGTTAAAATTGGAGTGGATAGCGGTAACCCGCTGAACCGGATATTGCTCGGCGCGGCCAAACCGCTTTCCGTGGAGATTATCGGAGAAGACCTGGAAGCCACTAACCGGTTCGCCGCCGCGGTCCGGGAAATAATGCTGAATACCGAAGGCGCCAGCGACCCGACCGTCAGCCGTGACGCGGCTAAACCGGAACTCCTGGTTGAAGTTGATGCGGACAAGGCCGCTCAATTCGGTTTGAATAAAGCCGTGATTGGCCAGACCTTGCGAACCTATTTTTACGGAAATGACTCGGTTAAATTCCGGACCGGCCGGAAGGAATATAGTATCCTGGTTAATCTTAAACCGGAAGACCGGCTCTTTGTGGAAAACGTGCGCGATATTACCATCCCTTCGCCGACCGGGGCAAGAATACCCCTGACCAACGTCGCGACTATTAAAGACCGGCTGGGCTTGATTGAAATAGAACGCCAGAACCAGGAACGGATTGTCCGGGTTAGCACTAACATCTACGGCCGTTCTTTAGGCGAAGTGGCGCGGGATATTGAAACCGGTATCAGCCGGTTGCCTAAGCCGGAAGGGGTGGAGATTAAAATAGGCGGGCTGGTTAAAGAACAGCGGAAATCGTTTGCCGATATGAAAATATTACTGGTTCTTTCCATTCTTCTGGTTTATATGGTGATGGCCTCGCAGTTTGAATCACTTTTGCATCCTTTTGTGATAATGTTTTCCGTACCTTTTGCCTTTACCGGTGTTTTCCTGGGTTTATTTTTCGCCGGCTATCACCTGAGTTTAATTACAATTTTGGGAGGAGTTCTTTTGATTGGCGTGGCGGTGAATAATGCGATTATCCTGATCGATTACATTAATATTTTGCGTGGCCGCGGGGTTAAGATGATGGAGGCAATCAAGCAATCAGGTATGCGGCGCCTCAGGCCGATTCTGATGACCTCATTGACGACTATTTTCGGATTGATACCGATGGCTTTCAGCCGTGGGGAAGGTTCGGAGACCTGGCGTCCGCTGGGGTTGACCATTTTAAGCGGGTTGACCGTGTCAATGGTTATTACACTGGTTTTAGTACCGGTGAT
>CAKKQI010000383.1 GCA_919901895.1 Candidatus Brocadiaceae bacterium
GGACTGCCTGTGCCAACTTCATTAACCAGCACCCCAATATCATCAACCAGGCTTAACTGTGCCCTTAAAGCCGGCTCAATAAACTCCACCTTAACTCCGAATTCATCGGTTTTTACGTCGCCCAGGCGGGACGAGTTAGGTAAATCAGGGATTATATTTTCTGTCCATTCCGAAGTTTCTTTTTCACCGGACCAATTCTGTTTGCTTTCGTTTTCAAAACGTTTCATCATTTCATCCATCCGTTTCATCTGCTCATTAAAACCATCCCACCGGCGCCCCCAACTTTTATCAAAATCTTCCCAGATTTCATCAAGTTCAATTTCCGGCAGTTCTATTATTCCCTGTCCGCTTACGGAAAACTGGTCCAGGCCGTATTCTTGGGTTATTTCAGGGTATTTTTGTTTGAATTCTTCAATGTTTTCGGCTGAATACGTATTGGTTGTTTCTTTCCCGTTTTTAAATTCGGCAATGCTGACCGTAACTTTTCCGGAAGGTTCCATATTGATATTAACTGATTGGCCGGTTCCCTGGCCCGGGATGAGCAGCCGGAAATTATTGGATGAAAATTTTTGAGTGCTAGTTTTTTGATCCCGTCCCGTCTGGGCGGGACGGATTTTATTTTTTTCGGATGATTCAGACGCGGCTGAAGTTGTTGTTTTTTCAATAGTGCGGATAATAATTTTGGCCCGCCAGGCGACTTCCGGGTCTTCACTTTTAGCGGCTTCTTTAAGGGCCGGCCGGGCCGGTTCACCGATTTTTTTAAGTTCTTCAGTGGCTTCCTCACGTGCTTTGGCCTGCTCCGACCCAAGGGCTTTAATTAAGGCATTAATCCGTTCCTGGAGTTTTTCTTGTTCTACAATACCAGACCCGTCTTCAGCCGAAATTTGGGAGTGCATATTGGTGAAACCCAGACAAATAATAACAAAAAACAAAATAATAATCTTTCTCATTATTAGCGGCCTCCTAAATTAATTTTAATAACGATTGTTTCCCCTTTTCTTATAATCTTTAATTCAAACGTTTCTTTTTTTACCTCGTTCAGATAAGTAAATATACCGGTATTGGTAATCGGTTGTCCGTTTAGTTCCACCATGATATCGCCGAATTGAATACCCATTTCTTTAGCCGGACTCTGTTCTAAAAAATCGGTTATGACCAATCCGTAATTCGGAGTAATTTGTAAATGTTCGGATAAAGCCGGCGAAACCGGCGTAAATTTTACGCCTAGGATATTATTTTCAATTAATTTCTCAGTTTGATAAGAGGAGATCATATCTTTTTTAAAAGATTGATTCGCCGGTTCCGGTTTTTTCAATAATATCAGGTAAGTGGAATATCCGAGTGTTAATCCGATTAAAAATACCGCCGCGACACGGATAAATTGTAACGGAAGATATTGTTTATTTAATTGTGAGGTCGGTGCAGTTATATTTTCGCGGCCGATGAGCGTCATTACCTCTTCGGTATAATTATTCCAGAAAGTATCGGATTCCGTTACTGCACCTGCGTCCATCATCTTCTCGCGGAATTCCCGGTAAGAAGATAGTTCAGTCCGACAGTCCAAGCAGTGTGGCAGGTGTTGATTAAGCAAAACCTGTTGAGTTTCCGTCAGGTCTTGACTTATTGCCAGTGGTATAAATTGTTTGATTTTACTACAGGTTTTCATGTTTTTGGATACTTTCCCATTTTTCTTTAAACTTTTCCCTGGCTTTAAAAAGCCGCCACCGGACCGTGGTTTCATTGCAGTTTAAAATTTGGGCAGATTCCTGAGACGAAAAATTTTGCATATCCCTCAATATTAAAACTTCCTGATACTTAACAGGTAACTTGGCCAGGACATTATTTATTTTATTCCGTTCTTCAGCCCGGATGATCTGTTGGGCCGGGTTTGAGTGCGGACCGTCCGGGAGTCCATTGATCGCGGACTCCCCCATCACTTCCTTACGAGTTTTGACTTTACGCAAATAATCAAAACATAAATTAACCACGATCTGGTAAAACCACGGGCTGAATTTCTTATTCAGGTCAAATCGGTGCAAGGAGCGATAGACCCGGATAAAACTTTCCTGGGAAATATCCCTGGCTAGTTCGCGGTCCCTGATGATATTACAGGCAATGCCATAGGCCTTTTGCTGGAATTTTTCCACGAGTTTTTTAAAGGCCTCAGGTGCCCCCTGCCGGCATTGCTTGATAATTTCTATTAGATCTGTTCTTTCGGCGTCCATTAAGGCAATTTTCCTTAAGCAATTGAAAATAATCGGTGCGCCGGAATATTATACCTTAATGGTTATAAATTTCAATGAGTACCTGTTTTTAATACGGATGGAAAATAAAAATGTTTGTGAAAAATAAAAATTATTTTTCGTTAATATGAGGAAAGGTGCCCGATCGTTCGCATCGTTTTTTCTTAACCATGTTTTTTTTACAACCAGGGCATTTACCCTCGTTTTCTTGAACGATGCCGCAGGCGGCGCATTCATACGAAATGCTAATTTCGGAGCTGGATATTTCCGCCAATTCAAATTTTTTCTTGCAAAGCGGACAGTTCTTTACTTTGGTGGAACGGTTCAATGAGTGCTCGGAACAACTAGAGATATTTTTAATACAAATTTCCTTCCAGGTAACCGGCCTCTGGCAGAAAAAACACTGGTTATCTATGACTAATTGTGTTTCAGTTAATTTATCGTTACCGCAATCAGGACATTCCCGTTTGGGACGGGACTCCACTGTTGTTCCGTTTTTATCCGTTCCTTCTTCCAGGGGGAACATTTTATTACATTGCGGGCACTGATATCCGGCTAATCTTTTCCGGCAATTGGGGCAGAACGGTATTTTTTCCAATTTTTCCAAATCACAATCGGTTCCCCGATCAATCAATAAGTTATTCCCGCCTAACTGAAGTATCAGGGTTAAAAATCCGCTGATATAAAATGTTCCATAGATGGCATTATCTTTCTGACCTATTGTTTCGGTCGGATTCAGGATGGCGTGGAAAGAGCCGTCCATTTGCTGTGATTCTAAAATTTTAGGGAAATAAAAATCAGTAAATTGTTTCCAATTTGATTCACTGCTGTGCCGGGCGCCGGCCGCCAGACAGAAAAGTCCCATGGTGGGAGAAGCGTGGCCATATCCACGTTTGTTCAGGAGAAAAGGCATTTCCTTGGCTAGAAAAGAACTCATTTTAGGATAAAAAGGATGATTTTTTTTATTCAACATGAAGAAAGCCATAATTGTTCCGCCGGTTCGGCCCGGGCAACCATATCCTTTTTGCCCCGCTCTCGTTGAATACCCTACTCCCCCATCAGCAGAAGAACTGTCCATAAGATACGCGATAGCTTTATTTATTTTATTATGATCACGTTTAATGATTTTTAGTTGTTCCGCTATCCCGATGGCAGTCAGATTCCAGTTAGTTACGACGTTTAATTCCAGGTAATTCAGAGTGTTTATTATATGAGGTCCATGCGCCCATCCGCCTGAAGGTTCCTGGTTTTCCAAAATCGTCCGACAGATACTTTCTAATTTTTGCTTGAGATCCGGCGATTTGTTGAGTCGGTAGGCTTCCAATAGGAATAATCCGCCGATACTAAGCGACCAGTTAATTTGATTCAGGGCCGGCGTAGCGCGGGCAGTTAGACCCGGCTCTTCAATATTCTGGGTAACAAAACTAACGGTTTTTTTTATATGATTGGCATATAGTCCTGTTTCCGGTGTGGAACCGGAAGTCATTAAGGCCAGTCCGCAGATGGAAGCGATAACGACTTTACCGGATAAGGAATATTCAGTGGGCCAGGAGCCGTCCGGTTTTTGATTTTTGGCAATAAATTCCAAGCCGTTTGCGACCGACTGCCTGATTTTTCCAGAATCATTAATATTCTGTTGGGCATTAACGGACGGTTCAAATTTTATCGTGAAATGCGTTAAACAAAGAAATATTAATCCGCTGACGAACAATAATTTTTGCGGTGAGATTTTCATGCCGAAACTGTCTTAGTTTTTATTTCCACGGCTTTGATAAGTTTATCAAAAGAATCCTGAAATGCTTTAACTCCCTCGTCCTGAATTTTCTGACAGACGCTGGTAATATCAATATTCAACGAAGACAAACGATTAAGAATATCATGGGCCTGGTCTAAGTTTTTTTCAACTCCCGCTTCTGGCAGAACAGGATTTAGTTCTGTTTTGCCGTAATCAATCAGGGATTTAAGAGTCGCGGGTGGCAGGGTGTTAACACTATTCGGACCAATCAGCGGTTCCACGTAAAGCAGGTCGTGATAAGCCGGATTTTTGGTGCTGGTGCTGGCCCATAAAATACGCTGGATATTGGCTCCCTGTTTTAAAAGAGGTGCAAAATTATCCAAAAAGAATATTTTTTTATACGCCTGATAAATGGTTTTCATATAAGCCACGGCGACTTTGCCTTTAAGGGATTCGGCTATGGGCGCGGTTAATTCGGTCAGCAGGTGGTCTATTTTGGTATCAATCCGGCTGACAAAGACGCTGGCGACCGAATTAACCGGCGAAATTTCTCCGCCTTTTTTCAATCTGGTTTTTAATCCATCAAGATAAGCCCGGGCCACGGCCTGGTATTGTTCTTCCGAAAAAAGCAGGGTGACGTTGACGTTGATCCCCTCCCCTATTAAGGCGCTGATGGCTTCCGGTCCTTCTTTGGTTCCCGGAACTTTAATCATTATATTTTTTTTATTAATTTTTTGCCAGATTCGGCGGGCGTAATCAATCGTTTTGGCCGCATTATGGGCATATTCCGGCCAGACTTCAATGCTGACATACCCATCCCGGCCGCCGGATGTCCTAAAAACATCAGTTAAAAGTTCAGCCGTTTCAAGGACATCCTGGATGGTGAGTTCATCGTATATTTCACGAGGGTTTTTACCGGCGGATGCTAAAGAAATAATCTGTTCGTCGTAATCGGATGAAGAAGCGACTGCTTTTTCAAAAATACTCGGATTGGTGGTGATGCCTGATACTCCCGATTCAATTAATTTTTTCATCTCGCCGTTCTTTAAAAGGCGGCGTTCAATATTATCATACCAGATGCTCTGGCCTAATTGGTGGATTTTTTGAATCGCGTTCAGCATAAATCTGTTACTATCAATTTTTACGGACA
Source organism: Candidatus Brocadiaceae bacterium (assembly GCA_919901895.1). Lineage (GTDB taxonomy): Bacteria > Planctomycetota > MHYJ01 > JACQXL01 > CAKKQI01 > CAKKQI01. The sequence goes on from CAKKQI010000383.1 coordinate 5,129, forward strand.
AAATTTATGGTTATTGTTTTTTGCTATCCGCATGGAATGGCGGCATCAATGCCGCCCGCTTCTGGTGGTAGAATTAATCTGATCCTTTGTTACGCGCTTTAAAATATCAACGAAGTAAACTTCGTTATCTACCCGGACTACAAATTTTTCAAATCCTGGACTAATTTTTTATGGTTGGCGGCGCTGAAAAAATAGCTGGCGGTCACCAGGATATTGGCGCCGGCCTTAACGGCCCGCGGCGCCGTTTCATTATTGATTCCCCCATCTATTTTAATATTGCCTTGGTAAATCTTACGTAAAGCCGTTATTTTAGGTAGAACCGAATTCATAAACGGCTGACCGGAAAACCCGGGATTGACCGACATTATTAAAACTTCATCAACTTCCATAAGAATTTCCTGAATACAAAGTGGTGTTCCGGGGTTTAAACTTACGCCGGACTGCCGACCCTGGTCGCGGATTCTTTTTAAATCACGGGTAATTTTTTTTGTGTCAAGCGATTGGATTTCTTTCGGAAATTTATTATCCCGCTTTAGAGCGGGATGGGAATGAGGTCTTAATTCTCCGTAACATTCGGCGTGGACGGTAATAATATCGGCTCCGGCTTTAATGAATTCGTCTAAATACAGGTCCGGGCTTTCAATCATTAAGTGGGCATCAAGCGGAAGGCGGGTTAAAGGCCTGATGGCTTTGACGATGACCGGTCCGAATGAGATATTGGGAACAAAATGGCCGTCCATTATATCAAGATGGATCTGGTCAACGCCGGCCTGTTCTACCTTTTTTATCTCATCGGCCAGCCGGCTGAAATCGGCTGATAAAATACTGGCGGCAATTTTAATTTTTTTCATCAAAAATTGCTCGGGCTTCTTTTTCAGTTGAAGGGGTAAATAGTCTGCTTTCTTTTAAGCGGCCGTCTAAGGTAAAAATAAAATAGTTGCCGCCGTGCGTGGTGGTTACCTGGTAATAGTCCTGCTTATCTTCGTCATTATGGACGAGTTCGCCGGATAAAGTATGTTCCATTGTCGGCTGAGTAATCAGATTATCTAAATCATCCGGGAAGTTCAGCAGGGTAATATCCAGCCCGTCGGTATTCAGCCGGTTTAATGAGGCGCAAATTAATAAGGCCGGCTGGAGGACAACGTTATCAGTTAATTCTAATTCTTTTTTTATTTCTTGAGGCTGGTTGAGTGGTTTAAAAGTTTTTTTATCGCGTAAAATTTTAGAGTTTAATTTAACGTTATTGTCTTTTCCAAATAATAACTCCCCTTCCATTATCATCTGGCCATTGATGTCGGTCTGGCATTTAGCCGTAACCGGTGATAGGTACTTATTTTTCCGGCAGACCGTCTCGGTCGTCAGGCTGATTTTGCTTTTAAACTTTACTTCATCCTTAATTACTACCTGTCCTTCCTTATTTTCAGAGACGGCGATATGATAATATCCCATTTTGTTTGGAAGAACGAACCAGGTGTCTTCCCATATTTCGCAAATCTGTTTCCATTCTTTCTGTGATTTTGCTTCCTCATCATCTTCCTGGTTGATAGACATCATCGATTTAACCCGGAAAGGAATGCCTTCCATATAAATTGTAACGGTTTTCGGGTCCGGTGTTCCAACCACCTGGATAAAAACCCCTTCTTCAAACCATTCTTCCTTAGTATATTTTCCTATGGAAAGCAAAAGGTACTTTTTATTATTTTCGGCCTGGAGAAGCCACCCCCCGGCTTCAACGGTTCTGATGACGGTGCCGGTATGGGTTTCGGTTTGTTCCTCGCCTGATAAAATCGGTTCAGGCGCGAATGAACAGGGTGAAATAAAAACAGCAATAAAAATAAAGCAAATCAAAAAACCTAAATTTAGTTTATTATGCATAAGTTATCTCCTCTAACCACTGATTTCACAGATTATTACTGATTACACAGAATAGTAGCGTCCTGCCCCGCTTCAGAGGGGCGAATCTTCGCCGAATGGCGGACCGAGGGAGGACTGATTCGCTTGGAAGCGAGAAACAATCCCGCGTTACCCCCGGGTAGTTTTAGGATCGACTCTAATCTCACAAAAAGGGCGGATGGGGAATAAGGCCTGTTTCAAGGTGTTGGTCTGAGTCTATAAGCCGGATTTTGTCCCCTCACACCTATAAGTATGGGGGTAGCAACCATTTATCTGGTCTCCGAATCACTTCGGGACTCAAGCGACCTACCTGCAGTCTGAAGAACCGGACAGGTTCTTATCTCGTCCTTTGTAAACAAAGAGCGGGATTTCTGCGGTTTGGTCTTGCTCCGGGTGGGGTTTGCCGTGTCCCGAATCCCGCCTAAGGCGGATCCGGGATCCCCTGAAGGGACCCCCGATGTTACCATCGGGGCGGTGAGCTCTTACCTCCCCTTTTCACCCTTACCCAGCCCTTTGTAAACAAAAGGCGGGACGGTATCTTTTCTGTGGCACTTTCCCTATCCGACGTAAGGTCGAACGGCTCCCGTTAGGAGTCACCCTGTCCTCTGGAGTCCGGACTTTCCTCCCCGCCCTTTTGATTTTCCCAGCCTTTTGGAGCAAATCCAAAAGACCGGACAAGTAAATCAAAAGGACGGGGCGGTTACCCAACTCAATCCGTCAATTTTACTTGAAACAGGCCGTTTTAATTTTTTATTATCAAAGAACAATGGCCGTCAGTTTACCCCGATGCAACATCGTGGTTAAACATGATATTAGAATCCAATTCATCAACAATATCTCTCAGGTTCATAGCTTTGTTAGCCAGTCTATCCGCGATTTTATTATCTTTCCGGTCAATCAGATTTAAACTCACCGATTTAAATTTTTTCATTAATTGCCGGGCTTTAACGGCCAGGGGAACCAAATTCGGACTTTTAATCCGGTAATTGCCGGCCACCTGATTAATAATCAATTTACTATCAGCGTTGATAATCAGCGTCAGCGATTCAGGTTTTCCGCCGAAGGCGGAGTTAAAGGTTTTACCGATAATAATACCCAGAGCCCTGATTAAGGCCGTATATTCAGCGACGTTATTGGTCGTTTCCCCGATATATTCCCCACGCTGAATTAATATGGTACTGTCTTGAGTATCTTTAATCAGGATTCCCACGCCGGAAGGACCAGGATTTCCGCGCGACGCCCCATCAATGTATATTTCTAATTCTTTTATCATAATTTATTATAACATAATTTATATTATGGTCAAGGATGAATTAGGGATACAGGAGAAATTCTTTTATTAATGAAAGTGTAATCACCAGAATCATATTCCCCACTCCCCCGCGTTCGTATTTAAGCATTTTAACCCAGGGAAAAAGTTCTATTTTTTCCGCAGTCATATTTAGCCGTTTAGCTTTTAACGACGGCATCCAGCGCGGCGTGTCAGAGGCGTACCGGATATAATCTTCTCCATAAATATTCTGTAAAATACTTTCTTCGTATTTAATAATCAAGTGATACCATAGAAAAATAGTTATCACAATAACCGGGGCCATCCAGAGTAATTTCATCATTATGGAAGCGCCGGCCAGCATAATGATATTAGCGATATAAATGGGATTGCGGCAATAGCCGTAAGGTCCGCCGGTGACGAGCATTCTTTTGGTCGCGGCTTTATCTTTTACCCGCGCCGCCCCGCCGATATAACGGATACACCAGAGACGAAGGATCACTCCGATTAAAAGTATCGTCGGACCTATCCCAAAAATAATAGAGCGGTCGGTCAGTAACCAGTGGTTATCCAGGAATAATACCGGTAATAACATCAGATAAGGAAACGCCCGGTAACGGAATAAAAATTTATGAAGTTTTAAATTCATAGTAATTGCAAAAAAGTTTTAGTCGATTGCTTCGTCCTCCCCGAATGCTTTCGGGGAGTCCTCGCAATGACATTCATTGCCGCGTCTGAATTAATTTTTCAACGACCGAAGGGTCGGCCAGGGTTGAGAGGTCACCTAATGATTCAATTTCACCCTCGGCGATTTTTCGCAATATCCGACGCATAATTTTGCCGCTGCGAGTTTTAGGCAGCCCGGGCGTAAAGTGTATTTTATCCGGTTTGGCAATTGCACCAATCTGCCGGCTGACGTGATTAACCAATTCTTTTTTCAGGTTGGGCGTGGGCGTGATATCTTTTTTTAAAGTAATAAAGGCATAAATACCTTGTCCTTTAACGTTGTGGGGATAACCAACCACGGCCGCTTCGGCTACTTGATCATAAGATACCAGCGCACTTTCCACTTCGGCCGTTCCGATGCGATGTCCGGAAACATTAATCACATCATCTACCCGGCCCATGAGCCAGTAAAAGCCTTCTTCATCCATCCGCGCCCCGTCGCCGGTAAAATAATTACCGGGAAACTTGGTAAAATAAGTTTCGTAAAACCGCTTCGGGTCTCCATAAACGCCTCTCATCATTCCGGGCCAGTCCTGTTTGATTAACAGATAACCGCCTTCGTTCACCTTACCC
>CAKKQI010000384.1 GCA_919901895.1 Candidatus Brocadiaceae bacterium
TTAATAATTCTTTTTCCGCTTCAGAAATTATGATTATTTTATCCTAGAGGCCGTTTCTTTAACCGACCCGCCGGTCGTAATAACATCTTCAACTACGAGGACGCGTTCTTTTGGTTCCACGGTAAATCCCCGGCGTAAAGATAGTTTGTTATCAAGCCGTTCTAAGTAAATGGCGCGGGCTTTAAATAGCCGCGCCAGTTCATAAGCCAGAATAATTCCGCCCACGGCCGGGCCGGCGACCACATCAATTTTCATCTTTCGCCAGGGAGAAGCCAGTTGTTTGACCAGTCCCGCTAACAAGCGGGGTTGTTCCAATATCCGGGCGCACTGGATATAAGTATTACTGTGTAAACCTGAGGTTAATAAAAAATGGCCCGGCCGAATGGCGGCTATTTTATTAAATAATTTTATGATTTTCGCTTTATTCATAAATGATAATTTAAACCAGTTTCAATTTATATTTATTTCGTCTCGCCTTCCGGTGTAACAGGTTTTTCGGCCGGCGGTATTTCCAGTGGTGTTTTGTTTCCGGTTTCAGGCCCGCCTGAGGCGGATGTCGTAGGGGGCGAGGTAGTTGTGCCGGTCGCGGTAACCGGTTGTGACTCGTCCGGAATTATGGGTAATTGAGCCGGGGCAGATGTTTTAGTCGCCTGGTCGCTCATAATACTACCGGATTTCCTTGGGATTTTGTTAAGGAGGATTACCAGTAGAATAAAAATAATCGCCAGGACTACGGTTATTTTAGTGGCAACCGAAACGGCCTTGGTGCCGAAAAATGATTCGCTGCCGCCGCCGCCAAAAGCGCCGGCTAACCCGCTTTCACTATGATGAGGTTGAAGCAGAATAATCGCCACTAATAAAATACTGACAACGATAAAAATAATCGTCAGAAGAGTAAGAAGCATAAATATTCTCCTATATAAAAATCACTGCAATCATCTCTTTCTTATATTAGCACAAATTGTTTCTTCTATCCAGAAAATTCAGGAGCGAGGCGCATTTTTCCTTAGTTAATATTTTTTTCAGGTCGCTGATTATTTTTACGGAAGCGTTCGGATTTACGATATTAGCGGTACCGATCTGGACGGCCCGGGCGCCGGCGGCCATAAATTCCAGCGCGTCTTCCGCGGTCATAATTCCGCCGATACCGATTACCGGCGTTTTAATATTTTGGGCGACCTGCCAGACCATCCAGAGCGCCATCGGTTTTATCGCCGGCCCGGATAAACCGCCGGTAATATTTCCTAAACGCGGCTGGCCGGTTTTCCAATCAATCGCTAATGCCCGAAAGGTATTGACCAGCGAAATAATGTCCGCTCCACCGGCCACGGCGGCCCGGGCAATCTGAACAATATCGGTAACATTAGGGCTTAGTTTAACTATGAGCGGATACTTTGTTGCTTTTCTGGCTTTTTTAACAACTTCCTTAGTTAAAGACGCGGAACTGCCGATGGTCAGATTTCCTCTGGCAATATTAGGACAGGAAATATTTAATTCCAGGGCATCAATCCCTTTTTGACGGCTTAAGGCAACGGTAATCTCTTTAAATTCGTTTGCGTTTTCGCCGGCCACGCTGACAATTCTGGTTGTTTTGACTGTTTTGAGCCAGGGGAGATATTCCCGGCAAAATGTTTTTAAACCGGGGTTTTCCAATCCGATAGAATTAATTATTCCGGCCGGTGTTTCCAGCAGTCGCGGTGGGGGGTTGCCGCCGCGCGGTTCTAAAGTAATACTTTTACTGATGACTCCGCCGACTTCAGCCAGATTAATGTATTGGCTCAATTCCCGGCCGAAGGTGCCGGAAGCCAAGATGACGGGATTTTTTAGTTTTAGAGGACCGACGGTAACAGTTAAATCAGGTACAGGCATATTTTATTCACTACGTTTAGTTTCCGATTGCTTTTGTTCCGGTTTAGATAAGAATAGGCTAAAGAGTAAAATAATTGCTCCGATCGTAATAAAAGCATCGGCCAGATTAAAGATCGGCCAATTAATCAGGTAAAAATCTAAAAAATCACGAACGGCCTGATGCGCCAGGCGGTCATAAAGGTTACCAGCCGTGCCGGCCATAATCAATCCGAGTGAAACTGTTAACCACCGGTCTATTTTGGGTTGTAATAGAAATATAATAATAATTAGCGGAACGGCCAGGATTGATACGGCTAAAAACAAAATGTTATGCCCGGGAAATAATCCCCAGATAATTCCTTCGTTGGTAACCAGTTTGAATCCGAAAACTCCGGGGATAATGTCAGATACCTGCTTATTTTCTAACGTTTTAAAAACAAGTGATTTGGAAATTAGGTCAATCACTGCTCCGCTCAGGGCAATGATAAAAAAAGCGAGCCGGTATTTCATTAGACTACTTTTTCTTCTTTTTCTTTACAAGTGATGCATAACCGGGCGTAAGGAATGGCCATGAGTCGTTTGGTGGGGATGTGTTTAGAGCATTTTTCACAGACGCCGTAACTTTTTTCGCCGATTCGTTCCAGGGCCGCGTCAATTTCCTGGATTTCGTGGTCTTCGTTTTCAATTAAGCCAAGCGTAAAATCTTGTTCATAATTATCAGTTCCGATATCGGCAATATGAATGGGGATATTGGAAAGGTCTCCGGAGGCCTCCTGGCGCGATTTTCTTAACGCCTGTTCTTCCATGTGAGTGATATTACCCATGAGAAAGTTTTTTTGTCCCACCAGAACTGTTCTAAATTTCTTTAATTGCGAGGCGTCATAAGGTGTTTTGAGTCGCCGTTCCGTCGTGGTAGGGTCCGACAATTTAATTTTCGGGTTAGCCGAAACAGGTGTTTTTTGACGAACGGTTCTTTTTTGTTTTTTAAATGATGCCGGCATAATTATCCTCTATTATTTAATTGGTATTTTTAGCAGCCGTTTCTGTCCGGGCGCGTTCGTTGATAACAGTTTTCATCCGGGCGATGTCTTTCCTGATCGCCCGAATCAAACTTGGATTTTCCACCACATCGGTAACTTTACGAAACCGCAATTTGAATAATTCTTCTTTGAATTTAGATATTTCTTTCTGTAATTCTTCCTTTGTTTTGGTTCTGATATCTTTTAATTTCATAATAGTTGTTGCCGTTTAAGCATTTTTACCCGGATGGGCATTTTATGAGCGACTCTATTTAATATTTCCCGGGCGCTATCTTCGTTAATTCCGCCGAGTTCATAAAGGATCTGCCCCGGCCTGATCACCGCCGCATAATATTCCGGTTCCCCTTTCCCTTTACCCATTCTTGTTTCGGCCGGTTTAGCGGTAACTGATTTATGAGGAAAAACCCGGATCCAGAAACGGCCGGTCGTGCCCATGGCGTGGGTAATGGCGACGCGGCCGGCTTCAATCTGCCGGGCGTCAAGCCAGCAATGTTCCAGTGCGACCAGGCCGTAATCACCAAAAGTAATCTTTCGACCCTGGGTGGCCGGACCTTTCATTTTACCCCGTTGTGACTTGCGGTACTTTACTCGCTTGGGCATTAACATCGGATTGGGACTCCTTCAATTTTGGTTTTACCGGGTATAATGCTTTTTCACCTTTATAAATCCAGACTTTTATTCCGATCGTTCCTTTGTTCAGGGTTGCCGTGGCGCGGGCGAAATCAATATCTGCTTTGAGGGTATGGAGCGGTACTTTCCCGGTGCTGGTTTTTTCCCGGCGGGCAATTTCGGCTCCGCCGATTCGTCCGGACAATAAAATTTTAATTCCCTGTCCGCCCGAGGCCATGACCGTTTCGGTTGCTTTGCGCATCGTCCGCCGGAAGGCCGCCCGTTTTTCCAACTGTTCCGCAATGGATTCGGCAATCAATTGGGCGCTTAATTCCGGCTTCTCCACCTCAATAATTTTTAAATCAATCGGATGGCCGACCAGTGCTTCAAGGTCATCGGTTAGTTTGTTAACCTTGGCACCCCGCCGGCCGATAATGACGCCCGGTCGGGCTACGTGTACGATCACCGTCGTTCTTTCCCTGGTCCGTTCTATTTCCACCATTGGAATACCGGCAAAACCGTATTCTTTCTTGACGAATTTCCTGATTTTTTCATCTTCTACTGTAAATTTACCGTAATCTTTTTTAGAAGCATACCAGCGCGAAATCCAATCGCGGGTGATGCCGATTCTTAAAGAGATCGGGGAAACTTTCTGGCCCACGTGATGTTACTCCTTTATAAAATTTTTGCAGACAAAAATTTTATTTTTCTATTTTTTATTTTCCGTTACTTCCCCAGCCGGTTTATCGTCAGGGGTTTCTTTTAACGGTTCCGTTTTTTGTGATTTTATTTTTTTGGCCGGACCGGCCTCTTTCTTGGGCGGGACCGGAGCCGGTTTAGTTTTTTTTATTTCGGTTAAATTAATTGTTACGTGGCTGGTTCGTTTTTTTAGAGGAGAACTGCGTCCCATTGAAGCCGCCCGCGATCTTTTGATAATCGGCCCGTCGCCGACCATTATCTGTTTAATAAACAGCCGGTCAGTATTTACTTCGGGATTCTGCGTCGCGTTTGATACGGCCGAGCGGAGTAATTTTTGAAGGAAATAAGCGCCTCGCTTGCTGCAAAAATGCAGGGTATCCAGCGCCTTAGTAACATTTTTACCCCGGATCAGGTCGGCGACCAATCTTAATTTACGCGGAGTAATCCGGGCATATCTTAATGTGGCGGAATAGTCCATTATTATTCTCCGTTATTCTTTCGGGGCAGCGCCTTCCTCGGCTTTTCTAATACCGGGATGCCCGTGGAAGAAGCGGGTGGGGGAAAATTCGCCTAATTTATGGCCCACCATATCTTCCGTAACAAACACTTTTAAAAACTTGTTACCGTTATGCACCAGAAAAGTATGGGAAATAAAGTCCGGTACCACCGTGCAGGCCCGGGCCCAGGTTTTTATCGGTTCGTGACTGCCGCTGTCTTTCTGATTTAAAACCTTTTTCAATAGTTTCGGGTCAACATACGGGCCTTTTTTACGAGAACGAGACATAAATTACCTTTCTAACCACTGATTAACACTGATTTCTGATATCCGATTAACACGGATTATTACAACTATTGATTACAGATAACCGATTACTGATTACCGATTAATACGACGGTCTCATTTTCTCCGTCGGACAATAAAGGTACTACTGGGTTTTCTTTTTTGCCTGGTTTTCCCGCCCTTAGCCAGTACCCCGGTCGGGGAGCAGGGGTGTCGTCCGCCGCCGCTTCGTCCTTCGCCGCCGCCCATCGGATGCGAAACCGGGTTCTGGGCCGTGCCGCGCACCGTTGGTCTAATGCCCATCCAGCGCCGCCGGCCGGCTTTACCCCACCAGATTTTGTTCCAATCAACATTGCTTAACTGGCCGATCGTGGCTTTACAATTTTCATTAAATTTTCTGATTTCACCGCTGGGTAATAAAATATGAACAAAAATTCCTTCTTTAGCCATAATCTGCCCGAAACTGCCGGCGCTGCGGATGATCTGGCCGCCCCGGCCGATTAGTAATTCTAGATTATGAACCAGCATTCCCGTCGGAATATTTTTTAACGGCAGACAATTACCGTTTTTAGGTTCAACCGTCGCGCCGGAAACAAGCATTTCTCCAATCTGGAGTCCTTCCGGGGCCAGGATATAACGCCGTTCGCCGTCGCGGTATTGAAGCAGGGCGATAAAGCAGGTTCGGTTCGGGTCATATTCAATGGCTTCCACCCGGGCCGGGATATCTATTTTATTTCTTTTAAAATCAATCAGCCGGTAATGCCGCTTGTTCCCGCCGCCGATATGACGACAGGTAATCTCTCCCTGATTATTTCGTCCGCCGGTTCTTTTCAGGGGAACAATCAATGACGGTTCCGGTTTCTTTTTAGTTAAACCGGCGTAATTAATCACCGTGGCAAACCGTCGTCCGGGACTGGTGGGCCGGTATTGTCTAACACCCATAAAATTTTATTTATTTTCCTTGAAAAGTATTAAGTAATTCATCATTCATAACTTATAATTTTATATTATGTCTATCCGTTGGCCTTCTTTCAGGGTGACCATCGCTTTTTTCCAATCGGAAGTATATCCGATTTTCGTCCGGTATCTTTTGGGTTTTCCTTTCATCGTAATCGTCCGGATATCGTCAATCTTGACCGAGAAGATATTCTCAATCGCTTTTTTGATTTCCGGTTTATTAGACTGAAGATTCACTTCAAAGGTGTAGGTTCGCCCCTTTTCGGTTTCTTTCATTACCTTTTCGGTAACCAGCGGTTTTACGATAATATCATAAGGTGTTTTCATACATTAGTCTTACTTTCCTGTATTTTCTGTCGTTC
>CAKKQI010000385.1 GCA_919901895.1 Candidatus Brocadiaceae bacterium
GGAGAAAAGGCAAATCTTAGTAGCAGGGCGCTTAAAGTAAAAAAATTTGAAGAAGAGTTTGCCGCCTATACCGGCGTAAAACACGGCATCGGGGTTGCTTCAGGCACCGACGCCTTGCATTTAGCTCTTTTAGCCAGCGGGGTAGGACCAGACGATGAAGTCATCACCGCAGCTAATACTTTTATCGCGACGGCAACGGCCATTACAATGACCGGCGCCAAACCGGTCCTGGTTGATATTGATCTGCAGACTTATAACATTGACCCGGCTCAGATTCCGTCCAAAATCACGCCAAAAACCAAAGCAATTATTCCGGTCCATCTCTGCGGTCAACCGGCTGATCTGGAAAAAATAATGAAAATTGCCGGTAAATTTTCGTTATGGGTAATTGAAGACGCCGCCCAGGCGCATGGGGTAACCGTTTCCGGGACAAGTAACACCGGTAAAAAAGCCGGTTCTTACGGCCAGCTGGCCTGCTTCAGTTTTTATCCGGCCAAAAATCTCGGGGCCTACGGCGACGGCGGAATCGTGGTCACGAATGACAACCAACTCGCCGAAAAACTCCGGCTCCTGCGCAATTACGGGCAAAAAACTAAAAACCAACACATCATTAAGGGATTCAACAGCCGGCTGGATAACCTCCAGGCCGCCATTTTAAGAATAAAATTAAACTACCTGGACCGATGGAATAAACAACGCCAGGTCAACGCCCGGCTTTACCAGGAATTTTTTGAATCACCACCCCGCTTTAAAAATAATGAGGTTATTCTGCCTAATCCGGTTTTTGAGCATATTTACCATCTCTATGCGATTCTGGCTAAAAACCGCTCTCAACTAGCTGAATGGTTGCAAAAACGTGAGATTGGGACCGGAATGCATTATCCCGTTCCCATTCATCTTCATCAATGTTATCAGGACCTCGGTTACCGGCCAGGCGATTTTCCAAAGGCCGAAGACTACGCGGACCGGACATTGAGTCTGCCGATGTACCCGGAATTAACCGGCGAACAGATTAAATGGGTGGTGGATTCGGTTAAGCAGTTCTATTTAAAATAAGAATAATTATTTAGCCGAATGAAACAACTCTAACGGCATCCCGCTAAAGCGGGATGCCCGACCGATAGATGGTCGGTTGCCCTGGTCTGTGCGAACACGCGGATAGGGATAACCCACATTATTCATACGACGATTCCCGCCAAAGGCGGGTCTGCCTCTGGCATGAAAAAT
>CAKKQI010000386.1 GCA_919901895.1 Candidatus Brocadiaceae bacterium
GGTTCGGTTGACGGTGTAAAGGTGCCTTCCACTTTATCAAGATAAACTACCGCCGGGTATTTTCCAATGAATTGGGAAGCGGAATATTTCTTGAGGAAGTCGCTGTTAATGGTGCCGCTAATTACGCCGGTTGTTTTTCGGGCTTCGTCCCGCTTCCCGATGTCCATCGGGGGGCGGGTTTCGTTCGTCGGGGCGGAATTCTCGGCTAACGTTTTGCCGGCCGAATTGATTTGGATAAGGGTTAAACCAAGGATAAATAGCAGGGTAAAAAAACCGATTAATAATAATTTTGTTTTCATGATAATTTAAACCTTATTTAAAATTTTTTAATAAGCCTGTTGCACAAATAGTCAATCTGATATGTAGGCCCCGATAAGCGGAGCGACATCGGGGCATCCGATATGAGCACGAATAGAATTCGTGCCTACAAGTAGCGGCGGGGCCTGCGAAGTCGCCGCTGCTCCACTAATTTTCAGGGCGGGATAAGAGGGGCGAGTAAAACTCGCCCCTCCCTCCTTACCTCAGACTCAGAAAAGGTGAAGGTCTCTTTTGAATAAAGGGTCCTAAAAAGAGAAATCGAGTCTGACGAATAAACGGTCGTTCTCGTTTTTGTCTTTTTCCGGTGTTACTTCTGTCAGCGTGTCGTCCGTGATGGCTCTTGAGAGTTCCACGAGCAGGCGGACATTGTTTGCCAGAAGCGCTGAAGCCCCGGTTATCAGACGCGTCTTGTCCTGGTCGGTTATTCCCATGGCAAGCATGTCAGCATCTGAAAGTTCTTTCCAGTCCAACGATTCATAACGCAGTTGGCCGATTAACCAGGGATAAAAGGCGTATTCCAGTTCCACAAAGGTATCCGTGCTGTCAATCGCCTCATTACCGGTGCGGCCCCACGGGTTATGATGAGAACCTTTAATATAACCCGCACTGCCTATGACTTTACCCTGGGTGGCGTGAACGTCAAAACCGAGTCGGTAGAAACCATCTTCCCGGTTATTGACTTCTGCTTTACCGCGATAGTAAAACGCCCCGAGTTGCACTGATTTATCACGGCAAATTTGATAACCTTCTTCAGGTTTCACTTCGCCGGCCGTGCCTGACTCGGTGTACTTCATTCCGCCCAGTTTGTAACGGAACAGAATGTACTGGTCCTTAAAGGTGTTACTGTCTTCGTTACTGGCATTACCGTTGACAAAACCGACGGCGTAGTGCCAGTATTCTTGGAAACCGTTAATTTCCAGTCCGGGTTGTACTTTCCTCATCCTCCAGTCATTGCGCTTCCCGCCCACCTTCGGCATTCGCCAGTCGCCGTAAAGGTAGTGAGTTTTGGTTAAGCGGTGATGACTGCTGGCATAAGGCATGGCTACCTCTAAATTACCAATTTTAACGTTCATCAGGTTTTCTTTCAGGAAGAGGTCTTCTACCTGGAACCAACCTTCGGTCGCGGTTTCCATCGCACCGGCTTCTCTTTCAAATTCAATTTCTCCGAAGAAGGCGAACTTATCGCCCAGCGAACCAGCCACCATTACTTCAGTTTCGTGGAGATAATTGAAATCAGAAGCCACGGCTTGTTCTCCACCTTGGTCCACCACATAATCCAGTAAGAGTCGGACGGAGATAGGCGGTGTGGCCGGCAAAGTTGACGGGAAAAGGGCGCTCCGTTTTTCCAAATCAGCTTTAGCATAGGCCTCCTGCATCAGCACGACCGGTTCTTCTTTGGTGGCCAGGTCAGGCATTTTGTAGCCGTTAATCCGATAGGCCTCACCAAAGGCGTTCAGACAAGGTGTCGCGGTATGGCAGGTCGTGCAACTGGTTTTGTGTTTCCGGGCAAAAGTCGGCAGGGCCTGGCTTTCACCGATAAAACTTAACCAGAGTACGCTGACCAGCGACGCGACTAAGAAACCTTGTCCTAATTTCGTTTTCATCTTATGTTATCACCTCCTTTTTTAGTAAAATGTTTTCGTTTTCTTCATCAATAGTATGTTCAGTTGCTTGGGTTAAATAATATGAGAGCCGACTGAATTCAATAGCCATATCAATGTTTATTAATTTTACGTTTTTTGGTACTTTTAGGCAACAGGGGGCAAAATTAAGAATCGCTTTTATTCCGCCTTCAATTAATTGGTTAGCCACAGATGGACCTTCTTCGGCCGGTACGGCGATCACGGCCATCTGGATATTTTTTGTTTTAAGCGCTTCGCCTAATTCAGCCGTGCTTCTGATTGGTACTCCCTGATATTCTTGTCCGATTTTGGACGGGTTATTATCAAAAATTAAACTCATCTGGAATCCCTGGTTTTTAAACCCCTGATAAGATACCAGGGCTTTTCCCAGGTTGCCGATGCCGACGAGAGCCACGTCCCACGGGCGGTTAATGCCTAATATCTGAGCCAGTTCTTTTTTTAACTGGTCAACCTTGTATCCCTTACCGGGTGTACCGAACTGCCCGAAATAAGTTAAGTCTTTTCTTATTTGAGCCGCGCCCAACCCGGTTAACTCGCTTAATTGTTCCGATGAAATTACTTCTTGAGCGTCCATAATAATCCGGTAATATAGACCGATTCTTTTAATTGCATCCGAAGGTATTTTAATAATTTGTTCAGGCATAAGTATGGAGACCGGTCAAGATAAAACTCACTCCGAAATAGGTAAAAAGCATGGCGCCAAAACCGGCGACCGTTATCCAGCTTAAACGTCGCGGCGACCAGTTCAGCAACCGCTGGCCATGCAAATAAACCGCAAATATTAACCAGGTAATCAAAGCCCAGCTTTCTTTGGGGTCCCAACTCCAGTAAGTCCCCCAGGTTTGTTCGGCCCAGACGGCTCCGGTAAGTATTCCAAGCGTTAGGAAAAAGAAACCTAACTTAACTGATTCATAAGTAATCTTGAACGATGCGCTGATAGTTTCCGTCCGGACTGGTTTATTTGGTTTTAATAAGATCGTGAGCCCGCTAATAAATGAGATGGTCAAAGCTGCGTATCCGGTCATACAAAGCAGCACATGAACCGTTAACCAGTTACTTTTTAAGGCGGGCGACAGCGAGTGAATTGACCGGTCAAAAAGATTAGTCAAAACCATAATAGTAACCGCAAAAAATGCGACTAAGATGCCAACTAACGGAATTGATTGCTTTGTATTAAGATAAATAAAAATACCCACCAATATTGCTGATAAACAGATTAACGTTTCATACATATTACTCATCGGTGAATAACCGGCTACCAACCAGCGGATAAAAACGGCAGAAATGTTACTAACTAACCCAGTACTAATAGCTATTAAAAAAAATAAATTGAATCTTCTATTCTTGGTAACCAGGTGAATAGTTCCCCCAATTAAAGCCGTTAAGTAAAATCCAAGGCTGAAATTAATGAATAAATTCCACATTTTAAAAATTCACCTAAGGTTCGCGCCTACACCCGTTTGAACGTTAACCAAGTCAAACCAATGGTCATAAGCAAAAAACCGGCATAGACAAAAGGTATCCCCGGGTCTTTTTTTATTTCTAAAACTGTTCGTTTTTCTATTTTTTTATCATAATCCATCTGATAAACAGTCCAGCCGTTATAACGTAAGGGATCATTTACCGTAATATTTTTTTTTAGAACCAAATGGTCATTATGATAAATATGTATGTTACTGTGGTACTGTTTTATTTCGCCCTGGTCATTTTTAATAACGTTAAAATCAGCTAAGTACATTTTAAAACCAAGAGGAATGAATTCATCATCTTTAACTCCTGGTATTTTTTCGATAGAATCACCTGGACTTAGGCTGCAAGAAATCCATGTTCCCTTAACTGAGTAGAGGATAATTCCTAAAGCCATTAAAATCACACTCAAATGAGTTAAAACAAAACCAAGTCGGTTAAATTTAAATGAATTTTTGCGCAAGGCACTGAGTATGGTACAGAAGCCGAATAGCATTAATAAACCATTAAACCACCTGGTGTGATAAACGAATTTTTCCGCTTGTTCGGTTGGCCAGAATGAACCGGCGGCAATGCTTAAAATTACCGCCGTCATTAGCGCGATAATAAAACGCGGATTTTTGAGTAACGTTAATAATTTCACGGTTAAGGTCATTATAGTCTTTAGTAGCAAAAACTATGCCAGAATCTTTGATTGAAAAATATTTTATAACCGCTTATAGAATATAGAGATAAAGCAATGGTCAAATAATTTGCTGTTAACGGGATTTATGTTTGGCGTGAATTCAAAAATGACTTTAATTGTTAATTATTGTGTAATATCTTGCAAAACAAGAGGTTATGGCAATGAAAATGTAGTCGCAAAAATGAGACTGGTTTCATATAATTGTGACGGCAGGCTGTCCCAAAAGTCTAATTTTATGGTAGTTGCAGTAACGATTTTTATTCCCGAAAAGAGTCAGGAGTGATTTGATGTTTGCTAAGGAGTCGGTAAAATGTTCCTTTAGGCAGCCCTGATTTCTGAGCGGCTTCAGTAACGTTACCTTTGAATTGCTTTAATAGCTTATTGAAATAATCTTGTTCAAATTGGTTGAGATAATTATTGCGCAAGTAAAAAAAACTGTCCGGCGCCGTACCGTTTCTTGATATTTCAATTACCCGCTTACTTATTTCTTCTGGTAAAGAATCTAAAGAAAGAGTGGAAGTTTTAGACAGCACCATCATCCTCTTAAGGATATTTTGTAATTCCCGGACATTACCCGGCCAAGGGTAAGATTCGATCATTTCCATTATCTCCGGTTCAACGGTTATTATATTTTTGTTCATTTCTTTATTGTAGCGTTGAAGAAAATAAGAAATTAATAACGGAATGTCTTCCGGTCGTTGATGTAAAGGCGGGATATTAATGCGGAAGACATTTAAACGGTAGAAAAGATCTTCGCGGAACCGCTGGGCTTTAACTTCTTCTTCAATATTCCGGTTGGTGGCGGCGACCACGCGGACGTTAATGGAGACCAAGTTTTTACCGCCCAGTTTACGGAACTGGCGTTCCTGAAGCGTACGTAAGAGTTTGGCTTGTAAGCCGATCGGCAGTTCACAAACTTCATCTAAAAACAGGGTTCCCTGATGGGCAAATTCTAGAAGTCCCATCGTGGTGTGGCGGGCGTCCGTAAAAGCGCCCCGTTCGTGGCCGAAGAGTTCGTTTTCCAGTAAATTTTCCGGAATCGCGCCACAATCAATTGGGACAAAACGATGCCTTTTGCGGGAACTATGATTATGAATACTGCGGGCCACTAATTCTTTGCCGGTGCCACTTTCACCGTTAATTAAAACATCCACTTCCGAATCCGCCACTTGTTTAATCAATTCGCAAATCTGTTTGATGCCGTCGCTCTGCCCGATAAGGTCATCAAATTTATAATCGTGTTCCAGATGGTGTGTTAATAAGATGTTTTCATCTTTAAGCCGTTTATGTTCTAAGGCCCGCTCAACGGCCGCGCTTAATTGTTCCGGTGTGAATGGTTTAGTCAAGTAATCAAAAGCCCCTAATTTCATTGATTCTACCGCTGTTTCAATGGTCGGGAAGCCGGTGAGCATAATTACCGGCAGGTTCGGTGTTATTTCCTTGGTTTTTTTCAGAAAAGTTATTCCGTCTATTTCCGGTATTTTAATATCCAGTAAAAGAAGGTCAAAATCATCGTTTTTGATTAATTCTAAGGCCCGAAGGCTGGAAGACTCGGTTCTAACCGGTAACCCCTTTTGGGTTAAAGTATCGGAACAAATTTCCAGCATTTCCGGTTCGTCATCAACTATTAATATTTTAGCGTGTCCCATAATTAATTCCTTTTATAATTGATTACACCGATTCTTGAATAGCGATTACACAGATTATCAGACATCCTCTCATTATAGGATGTTTTCCGTCAAATCAGAGATGCGCGGCTTCTGATATTACTTTGGGTCGGTTTCCGACGTTGCCTGACGGCAACCAGATATAAAATTGGCTTCCCTGACCGGGTTGGCTTTTTACCCAGATCTGACCATTATGTTGACTGATTATCTTCTGGCAGATGGCTAACCCTAAACCGGTCCCTTTCTGTTGCTTGGTGGTAAAAAAAGGAGTAAAAACATGATCTAAGTGCTCGTCGTTTATTCCATAGCCGGTGTCAGAAATTTCAATCCGGAACCCTTCGGTTTCGTTTAAGTTATGAGAGGAAGTTTTAATCTGTAATTCCCCGCCTTGAGGCATCGCATCCATCGCATTGTTCAGTAGATTGATCATTACCTGTTGCAATTCATTAAAATTACCGTAGATTAATCCGAGTTTATTGTCAAGTAACGGCGTAACTTTGATATTATTGATTTCAAGGCTGGAGCCGACCAGGAGGAGACTTTCATTAATCACCGTATTTATTGAAATATTTTCTTTTTTAGCAACCGTTGGACGGGCAAAATTTAACAGCCCCTTAGTAATCAGGGCAATTCGTTCGGACTGGCGATAGATTTTTTCTAATTCAGAAATAGTTCCTTGGTCAAAATGCTTTTCGTGATTATTCAGAAGTAATTTTACTTTACCGATAATAATTCCGACCGGGTTATTAATTTCGTGGGCAATATTGCCAGCCAGTTCCCCGATGGCGCTCATTTTGCTGCTCTGCAATAATTGAAGAGCTGTTTCTTTTTCATGGGTAATATCGCGAATAAGTTCCAGGATAACGGTTTCTTCCTGTTCGTTTTTAATCGGCAGGGCGCTAAAATGGAAAAAACGTTTATGCTGGAAGGTATCTTTTAAGACATATTCTTGTTCCTGGACCTGTCCGGTTTTAAGAGCCATCGTGGCTGGACAGGTTACTTCCGGTAGGGCTGAAGTTAATTTTTTATTTAAAAAATCCTGAAGAATCGGACAGGCGTTCGGTGCGCCAAACCACTCGGTTATTTTTTTATTAGACCAGATCGTGCGATGGTCCGCGCCGAGTAGAATTAAGCCGGCCCCGATTGTATCAACGACCAGGTCCAGTTTTTTCTTTTCAGCCGTTACCTGGCGGACTGTTTGTAATGCCTTTGATTCTTCTTTCCGTAGTTTATCCACTAAATAAGTCGTGAAATATAACGTCCCCCAGAGGAAAACCGTAAAAGATGTGATCAGTCCGATAATATAGACCTGGTGATGCACCGGTTCTGATAGTGGAGTATTTTCGTGAAGCATCATGTCTAAAGAATAATGGTTCAGCATACCGGTATGTTCGCCTAAGGTTAACCCGAGGCAGAGGAGCCAGGCCAGAGTGGTGATTAAGTAAGCCGGTCGTTTGGCTAAGAGGATGCCGGCGATAATCACGTGAAAAAT
>CAKKQI010000387.1 GCA_919901895.1 Candidatus Brocadiaceae bacterium
TAAATTTTAATAGCCGTATCAAAACATTTAACGGCGCCATCCAAATCATTATTTTTCTTTTTTTGCTCGGCATAACCGATAAAGGCCTGGGCGTATTTACGAAGAGCGGATTTTGTTTCCTCGTATTCTTTTACCAATTTCGGTTTATCTTCATTAGCCGGTTGGGTGGGTTGGGGTTGAGACCAGCCGTTCCGTCCGGGCAGGACTGAGAAAAAAATAAAAATAACCATCAACATGCCGAGAGACATCATTTTTTTAGCCATATAATTTTTCTCCAAAAATTTTATCTTAATTTTTATAAGAGGACAGGGAGGCGATAAAAATTCTCGCTACTTTATTAAATTTTTACATTAGATAGAGGGCTAAAGCCCTCCGCTACACCTATAATACGGAAAACCTTAAAATCCTTTAAAAAAATAGGGCCAGCGGAAAATTATAACTGTTTTTTGGATTCTTAACCGGATGGTTGATGAGTTCGGTTAAGGTAGCAAAAACTTTCTTGGTAGGTTCAAGCCTCCCGATGTTACATTGGGGGGTTTCCGTCTACCCACGAAAGAGCGGGACTGGTTACATCCAAATAGCGATGCAATTATCAAAAGGGCGGCCCCCCCCCCCCAGATAGTAAATAAACTGGTGAATTTACTATTAGTCAAGTTAATATTATTGACTAAATTATAATTTTAGTGTCTAATTAATCGTATCCATATGATTAAACAATTCTTTATCAGCGGGCTGGTTTGTTTGCTAATGTCAGCAGGCTGTCAGGTAGGAGGTCCTAACCGACAATCTAAAAAAGACATTCCGAATCCCTTTGCATTTCCGAAAGATTATTCGCGGACGGAATTGGAATTGTTTGTTGAACTGGACACGATTTTGAAGCAATGGCAAGATGCCCTTACTTCAGGTCTGGTTAAAGAACAGGAAAGAATTGCCGGGCAGTTGAAAGATAAAGTAAATAAACACTTTAATCTTGTCGGCAACACCATTAAAAGTGATGACAGGGAACTTAAACTGATTGCAACCGGAGCAATCGGATTTAGCGGTAAAAAGGAAGCCGTGCCTTTCTTATTATCGGCACTAACGGATGAAAGCGAATTAATCCGCACCAATGCGCTTCTGGGCATCGGATTTCTCGGTGACAAGGAAACACCTGTAACGCTTCTGGTAAAATTATTAACCGATGAATCAGACGGTGTGCGCGGGGCGGCGGCCTTTGCCATCTCAGGGGTGCTGGAATTCGGCAAACCACGCGGAACCACCGAGTCGCTGATAAAAGCACTTGATGATACCGATGCCTCGGTACGGAATGAAGTTGTTCGGGCGCTTGCTATTTGCAAAGACCCATTTGCGGTTGAACCGCTTATCAAAAAGGGATTGTCCGATGAAAACGACCTCATTGTAATCAATACGGCTGTAGCGCTGGGTGCAATAAAAGATACGCGGGCAATTGAACCTTTGATTAATCTCCTTCAAAAGGAGAACCCCACCCTTAAAGAAGCATCGTTAAGCGCCTTGAAATACATTACGGGTGCGGATTACGGAGATGATATTCTTAAATGGCAGGAGTGGTGGAATAAAAGCAAACAGGAACCTCGCCTTGGCGGGGACAAATAAAACCATTACTTCTTGTGTTTTTCAGGGATAATGTGCGGCTTTACCGTTTCGTCAGCGGTCTTTACCTTGTATGGACGGATAATAAAAATTATCTCTGTCTTGTTTTTATCTTTCTGGATACGTTTGAATAAATAACCGAGCAACGGTATCTGGGCAAGTAACGGAATACCTCCTTCAGAGTAAAGAGCCTCTTCGCGCACCATCCCGCCGATGGTAATCTCTTCTCCATTTGTCACCATCACATCGGTCTCGGCTGAACGTGAAGCGAATATCGGTGTTTCCACATTTTGAATTGTCTGGTAACCGGAAATGGTCCTGACCTCCGGTTTAATAACAACGCGGATATTGTTTTCGCCTATTAGTGTCGGAGTAACGTCTAATTTAATATCAGCGCTTTTATAAACAATCGTTGAGGTTGGGGCGGCGCCACCGCCAGGATAAGTCATTTGCTGATACGGTATTTCCTGCCCTGATGAAATAATCGCCTTTTTCCCGCTGGAAACCATTACCCGCGGGCTGGAAAGGATTTGTGCCTCTCCGCGTTCAAGCATCATCCTTAATTTGATCTCAATTGCCCCTTTCTTGCCGGTGGTATTAAAGCGAACCGTGCTTCCCTGAAAACCGCCCACCATACCGGGCACCAGAGACTGGAGATACGAACCGGGATGAAATGTATCGTCTCCCTTTTCAATAAGCGAGCCTGAACCGACGGCCCGCGTCCAGGATGTTTCCCAACCCAATTGCAAATCGGATTCTATTATCCGTTCAATAATCAATGCCTCTATCATTATCTGCGGCTGTGAGATATTAGAGATTTCCATCAGTCGTTCCATTTCCTGCAGTTTTTCGGGATTATCGCAGAGGATAAGCATCTGTAAAGGTTCAGCATATTCTATCCGCCCTGTTGATGATTTTATCTTCTCTAATACAGTAACCAATGTCTTTCCCCGCTCCGGCACCATATAATAAAACCTGGAAACCAAATTATCATGAGAAGATTCAATTTCCCCTATCTTGTTGGTTGCATCAGGTGACGGACAGGGTTTAGGCGGAGGTGGCGGTGGTGGTGGTGGCACAGGTTCCACCGGCGGTGTAGCTTCCGGTGGTTTTACTTCCGCTGGTTTGCTATCCTCGGCATAGCTAAATCCGATTATTATAAACAAGCACAAGGTAACAACAATTATCTTATTCATATTAATATGAAGATGTTCTTTTTTTAGTTGAAATTTGGCATTACCTAATGGTCATATTCTATGCTACTTCTTCTAAAATGTTCACATATTTTTCTTGTTTGTTTTGTTCAAAACAGGTTGGATTATTGTATCATTTCCTCTAAGCACTGATTAACACCGATTACTGATAACCGGATAGGATTCTAACCGCTCTGATGGGTTGTTAATATTTCTATCGTCCGGATTAACACAAAGATGCCTAAAATACCGGTCGCCAACCAGGACCATCCGATGATATCATACATAAAATTTTTCTCCCAAAAATTTTATCTTATCCGAATAACTCAATCTTTCGCAGCCATATTTAAAAAGAGGAGATTTTCGGGTCTCCCTGCCTTTCCGGGTTCCTTATAACTATAATACGGAAAATCTTAAGATCCTTTATAAAATTTTTTGAAAAAATTTTATTTATCGGAAGGGAGAACCACTGATTTCACGGATCCCGCTCCCGCCACGGCGGTTCGGGACGGATTACACGGATTTAATCAGTGTAATCTATTCTTGAAATCCGTGTAATCGGTGGTTATGGACGGGGTTTGTCCCGATAATCATCGGGGCTTCGTTCAGAATGACGGACCGGGTTTTAGACAGGTTTGGCCTTCTTTTTTCTATAACAAGGGATACGTTCTTATTCAGAAGAGAGGCTGGGCTGAATTTTTTTTAGGAGAGGTTCTAATTCTATTTTAAAAGAAGGGTTTAATTCTAGAGCTTTTTGCCAGTCGGCCGAGGCTTCGGCGGAACGTTTTAAAAAATAATAGGCATAACCGCGGTGTAAATAACCGGGAGCATTCGCCGGATTGTCCTGAAGCAGCGCAGTATAGTCTTCAATCAGACGCAGATTAACCGTCTGCCATAAGATCTTTTCCTGTTCGGTTTGTTTCCGGAAACCGTCCAGCTCGGCCAGTTTTTTGTTTAAGTCAACCATTTCTTGTGATAATTCATTTCGTTCATTACCCAAAAGAGTAACCTGGTTTTCCGTAGCGCTTAATTTTTGCCGGAGTTCGCCGGCCAGGTCGGTTTCTTTTTTAAGATTGGTTTGGAGATTTTTGATATTATCCTCCAGTGTGATACTTTTATTTTTATGCTCGGTCATCTCCTTTTCCAGGGAAGCGATTTGCTGTGATGATTGGTTCAGTTGTTCCTGAGCGGTTGCGCGCGTTTTAGTTTCTTCTTCCAGGTTTTTCTGTAAGCCCGCCAGGCTTTTTTCCAGTTCCTGCCGTCTGGCTTGCAGTTGCTGTAACTCGGATGAGAGCTGGTCAATTTGATTCCGGGCTTCTTTCATCTGGACCAGCGCGTTATTTTTTTCGTTTATTTCCTGATTAAGGGTTTGTTGTAAGGAGTTAAAATTTTGTTCCAGGACGTTTATTTTTTCCACCGCTTTTTGCATTCTGGTTTCCACACTGATTTTTTCGTCCAGAAGCATTGATTTTTCTTTTTGGGCAGTTAATTTTTCTTTTTGGGCCTGTTGTTGCAAAATAGTTTTCTGGGAAATCTGGATAGCGGTGATAATGGCGCCGGTGACTATGGCTAAAATTACCGCGGCCAGGGCGATGAATAAGGCCGGATTTTTGCGTATTTTTTTTCTCAGCCGGTAAGTTACCGTGGCCGGCCGGGCCTGAATCGGTTCTCCTGAAAGGAATCTTCCAATATCTTCAGCCAGGGCCAGCAGGGTGGAATAACGCCGCGGTGGTTCTTTTTCCATTGCTTTCTGGACAATGATTTCCACTTCCCGCGGGATAGCCGGGTCAATCTTGCGAGGTGGTTTTGGTTCCTGATTAATTACTTTTAAGGCCATATCCAGCGGGCTGGCCCCGATTCCATCGGGGTTGGTTCCCTGAAAAGGGAGTTGTTTAGTTAATAATTCATAAAGGGTGACTCCTAAACTATAGACATCAGAACGGGCATCAATATTCATCTCTCCGCGGGCCTGTTCCGGGCTCATATAAGCCGGGGTGCCGATTATCATCCCGGAAACCGAAAGCCGTTTATCCTGATGATGGGTCAGGCGGGCAATGCCGAAATCGGTAACATAAACCTCGATATTATCGGGGTTTGTTTCGTTGTTTTTTTTAATGATAATATTAGCCGGTTTCAGGTCGCGGTGGACAATTCCCTGTTGGTGGGCGTAATGAACGGCTTCAGCCACCTGTTGAATAATATTTAATATCTGACGCTGGTCAAGAGGCGTGCCGGTGTCCAGCGGGTGGCCTTCAATAAAAGGCATCGCGATAAAATCACGGCCGTCAATCTTGCCGATTTCGTAAATCGGGATGATATTCGGATGAATCAATCTGGCGATAATCTGGGCTTCGCGTTCAAAACGCCTTTTAAATTCCTTATCCTGGGCTAAGCGGGTGGGCAAGACTTTAATGGCGCAGATACGGTTTAATCTTTCGTGGTTTGCCTTATAAACCGCGCCCATACCGCCCCGACCGATTAACCCGATGATTTTATATTGACCGATAAGAGTGTCTTTGGTAAAAATTTCTTCATCATGGTCCGTTTCTGGTTGATGAGAAGTCCCGATAATATCGGGACAAGGCGCCGGTCGGGCGAAATCAACCAGATTCCGATAGAATCCGGATCGGCAGTTCGGGCAAAGACCCAGATCAGCCGGGGGCTGATTTTGAATCATTTTGCTCACGTCAGCCGGAGACTGTTCAGCCACGCCTTGTCGGGGCTGAAATTGGTTCCGGCACCTAGGGCAGATAGGTTGGTTAGGCATAAGAAAATATGTAATTATTTACCGAGTAAAGACAATATCAACGACCCCGCCGAGGTGGGATCGTTGTTTATCAAGACGCCCAATTCTTTAACTTTTCATCACCGCGTTGAATAATTCCTGGATTTCTTCTTTCAATTCGTTTTCATCCAGCACGTATTTTTTTATTTCTTCTTCAATCAGTTCACGGTAGCGTTTTCTGGTATAATGGAGATAATTGGTGACATCATTTTCCGAAAGGTTTAATTGAGCCGCGATATTTTTATAGGTGGCGGCCTGGTCTTCCTGTTGACCGGTTAGATATGCCTTAAGGACCTCAAAATAAATTTCCCGTGATTGATTGATTAATTCCTGATGAAGGTTTTCCAGTGATTTTTGTAAGGTGGCCAGAGACCATTCCCGGTTTAAGGTTTTTTCCGGGGTTTCGTCGGTGGTTGGTTCAAAAGTATAGGAATCGGACGAAGTTTCTATCCGGCTGAATTCCAAGGGCAGGATGATTTTTCCCCCGCCCCGTTTCTGGGCGCCGGCCTGTTCACGTTCTTTGGATAAAAAATGGTTCAAAGCGGTCAGGATAAATGTCCGGAATTTGCCTTTTTCCCGGCTGACGTTTTTTAAAAAATCTTTTTCCAGGAAAACCGTAAAAAATGACTGGGTGAGTTCCTTAGCGGTTTCCACATCATAATTTTTACGCCTGACGTAAAAATAAACCGGTTTCCAGTAGGTACCAATCAGATAATTAAGGGCTTCTTGATAATCCGGAGACGTTTTATCCCGGGCGTTAAGAATGACCGTCCAGATGGTTTGTTTAAAACGATACTGTGAACTGCCGATTTCGGTTTCTTTTGGCATTGTCCTTATTTTTCATTGCTTGTTTTATTTTAGTTTCATTCTTTAATTGCTAATTTTTTTAAGCACTAACTCCTTAATTCGTTTTGCTAAATCATAATAAAATTTCGCCTCTTCTATATCCGGAATATAAAAATCTTCTGGATACCGAATATCCACTCCGAAAGTTGAGAGTTCTTTTACTTCAATACCAGCAAAGTCTTTGTCCATTAACGCACATTGATTTAACAAGTATTCTATATTATGGGTACGTCCTATTTCTATTTTATGATAGATTAGAAATGCTTTTAAATATTTTTCTACTGCTTGCTGACAGTGAAAACAAACAGTATCAGTAATAGTTTCTTCTAATGGTAATGATAGTTCATGTTCTGCTGTTTTTATGTCATTATTTGCTTTAATCAACCAATTTTTAATATATTCATTTATCATATCCGCACACCATTTAGTATTGCTTCTCTGGTAATACTACCTATTTTATCCTGATAGTAATGAGCATCTTCTTCTGTTTTTACAATTACATCCAGAGGTAAATAGGCCAAATTTTTCATTATGATGCTGGCATACTGTCGTTTCTGTTTAATATTAAGATGTTGTTTCACTATTACCAAGATATCATAATCGCTCTTACTGTCAAATTCGCCTTTGCTTCTTGAGCCAAATAAGATTGTGTTGCAATCAGGAAAAATATTTTTTATTACTTCTTTTATTTTAGCCAGGTTTTTATCATTTATCATAATTTCCCCAATGAGTTATGGTGCTTTCAACGTTTTATTTCTTCTGTAAAACTGCCTGCGCTGCGGCTAACCGGGCCAGCGGCACCCGAAACGGCGAAGCGCTGACGTAATCCAATCCGATTTTGTGGCAGAAATGAATTGAGGCCGGTTCACCGCCGTGTTCACCGCAGATGCCGATTCTGATGTCCGGTCTGGACCGGCGCCCTTTTTCGGCGCAAATTTTCATTAATTGACCCACGCCTTCTTCGTCAATGCTGACAAAGGGGTCTTCAGGCAGGATTTTGTGTTCAATATAATGGCGGCTGAACTTGGCGGAATCATCGCGTGAGTAACCAAACGTCATCTGAGTCAGGTCGTTGGTGCCGAACGAGAAAAATTCGGCTTCCCGGGCAATCTCGTCAGCCGTCACGGCGGCTCGGGGTATCTCAATCATCGTCCCAATTTTATATTTTATCTTTACGCCCTGTTCTTTCATTACCTCTTCGGCTACTTTAATTACAATTTCTTTCTGGTGTTTCATTTCATTGATATGTCCGACTAGCGGTATCATAATTTCGGGCGAAACTTTTTTACCTTTTTTAGCGACCAGGCAGGCGGCTTCCATAATTGCCCTGGCTTGCATCTCGGTTATCTCGGGATAGGTAATACCCAGCCGGCAACCGCGGTGACCCATCATCGGGTTGAATTCGTGCAGTTCGTTCACCCGCGCCAGGAGTCGTTCTTTTTCCGTAATTTGTGGTTCGTTATCAATTGAGTGTTTGGTTTTCAAAATTGCTATTTCGACCATTAATTCTTCGCGTTTGGGTAGGAATTCGTGCAGCGGCGGGTCAATGGTTCTGATAGTAACCGGGTAACCTCGCATAATTTCAAAGAGTTCAGTAAAATCTTGTTTTTGAAGGGGCAGGAGTTTAGCCAGTGACCGGCGGCGTGATTCTTCAGTGGTGGCCAGGATCATTTCCTGCATTATCGGGAGCCGGTCCGGCGCAAAAAACATATGTTCGGTCCGGCAGAGCCCGATTCCTTCGGCCCCAAACTTTATCGCCATTTCGGCATCACTGGGAATATCGGCATTGGCTTCAACACCCAGACGCCTGACTTTATCCGCCCAGTCCAGCAACTTGGTAAATTGTTGATAAAGTAATGATTGTTCTGGTTTCATCGTCCCTTTGATAACCTGCATTATTTCCGAATCGGCCGTTTTAATATCGCCTAAAAAGACTTCGCCGGTGGTACCGTCAATGGAGATATAATCACCTTGTTTGACAGTCAAATTACCGACGGAAAATTCGCCTTTTTCTTCATTAACTTTAATAGCGGAACAGCCGACCACGCAGGATTTACCCATCTGTCGTCCGACCACGGCCGCGTGCGAAGTCATCCCGCCGGTCGCGGTGAGCACGCCCCGGGCTTTAATCATCCCTTCCACATCGTTCGGTGAAGTTTCCTTGCGGACCAAAAGAACACGTTTTCCTTTATGGGCTTCAGCGACTGCATCTTCGGCGGTAAAAACGGCCTGACCAGCCGCGGCACCGGGCGAGGCATTGAGACCTTTGGCCAGCAACCGGGCATTCTTTTTGGCCGTCTGGTCAAAAATAGGATGCAATAACTGGTTAAGATGGTCCGGTTCAACTCTGAGCAGTGCCTCTTTTGGAGTAATCAGTTTTTCCTTAACCATATCAAAGGCAATACGCAGGGCGGCATAACCGGTTCGTTTGCCCGTGCGGGTTTGCAGCATATACAATTTATTATTTTCTATGGTAAACTCAAAATCCTGGACGTCGCGGTAGTGTTTCTCCAGCCGGTCGGTAATTGAACGCAGTTGTTGGTACGGCTGAGGTATTTCATCAGCCAATTGATCTATTGGTTGGGGTGTCCGTGTCCCGGCCACCACATCCTCACCCTGGGCATTGGTCAGGTATTCGCCGTAGAATTTTTTTTCGCCGGTGGCCGGGTTGCGCGTGAAGCCGACGCCGGTGGCGCTGGAGAGCCCAAGATTACCGAAGACCATTAACTGGATATTAACCGCGGTTCCCAGAGATTCCGATATTCGATACTGCTGGCGATAGATTCTGGCGCGGGGGCTATGCCATGACTGGAAAACGGCATCGCGCGCCATTGTTAGTTGTTCCAGCGGGTCCTGCGGAAATGGGCGGCCGGTTTTTTCCTGAACCAGTTGTTTAAGTTTATCTACTCTATCTTGATTAGAACCTTCAGCCATTCCCAGCGGTTTGGCTTCTTTGATGTCAAGGACAACGTCTGAGAACATCATCATTAACCGCCGGTAACAATCATACGCAAAATCAGGTTGGTTGGTCAGTTTAGCCAGGGCTGCGACGGTTTGGTCATTCAGTCCGACATTCAAGATGGTATCCATCATTCCGGGCATTGAGAATTTGGCGCCGGAGCGGACCGAGACAAGCAATGGATTAGTTGGGTCGCCGAATTTTTTACCGGCGGCCTTTTCTAATTTTTTTACATAATCAAAAAATTCTTTCCGGAGTTTGGCCGGGAAACGCATTTTATTCTGGTAGTAAAGGCGGCAGAGTTCGGTGGAGATGGTAAAACCGGGTGGCACCGGCAGTTTCAGGCGGGCCATTTCGGCCAGGTTAGCGCCCTTGCCGCCTAAAATATCTTTCAGCGCCGCCCGGCCTTCGGTTTGCCCGGCCCCGAAAAAATAGCAATATTTTTTACTCATAGTTAGTCTATTATAATAAAGAATTTAAATACGTCAATGAAATTTTATTAAAGAAATGAGCCGTTTTGCGCAGAGTCATATTGTAAAAGAAGGTGAAGTGATCTAGACAACGCCAATAAAAAAAGGTAATTAAAGACGGCATTGTAAACAGTGCCCAACCAGATACGTTTTTTATTTCAAAAACCTGATGGACAGGGGATACGGCCAGACCTGGCCGTTGTTTGCCTTAATTCCTCCGATAATCGGAAAGACGATTCCGAGCACGCCTAAGGCAATTAACAGCGGAATACCAATACAGAATACGAAAGCTAGGGGCACACACACAACCGCGTAGATGATTGATGAGATAATCCAATTAACAACGATTTTGCCGTGGGTGTTGATTCCAGGTAGTTCCTTCTTTTTCACTTGCCAGATTACGATGGGGGCAACCAGTCCGGCCAGGGGGATGACGAAACCGGCCAGGAGCGACAGGTGTAGAAACAGCGTCCATTGACGAGTTTGTTTTTCCAACGTTTCTTCGGTGTTCATAAGGTAACCTCCGCTATAATTGTTAATAACATTATAATTAGTTTTTTAATTCCACATCAACTAACCGGCTTTTACCCATTCGTTCAACGGTAAATTTCGCTTTTTCTTTAGTTTTATCAGCGGTTAACGACTCCATCACTTTTTTGTAGTCGGCAATTGAAGCCACCGGCTGGTCTTCTATTTTGGTAATTAATTCATAAACGGTAATTCCGCCGATGGCGGCTTTGCTGCCTTCTTCCACTTTACCGATAATGATTGCTTGATAATCACCGGCTAAACGCCAGGCGTGGCGGACTTCGTAAGTGAGTTCGCGGATTGTCAGACCGGTTGTTTCGTCCTTATATTTTTCGGTTGATTCAAAATCATAAGGCGATTTTTCCAGGACGAAATTCTGGGTTAGTTCCTTGTTTTCCCGCCCTTCTGGGTGAGGCTCGCCTACGGCGGCCCGCCAGTAAGTGAGCGTAATTTTTTTATCTTCCCCAATCTGGGTGAGAATCTGGTTCAGGTAATTACCGACATTCGGCCAGGGTCGCAGGCCCGATTCGGCAAAATACGAAAAATCTTCCATCTCGCCAAAACGGGCATAAACCTCACTGTAAGGGTCATAACCGCTCTGGCTCATCAGGTCAATCGGGGTATCTTTGCCTTCTTCCCGTATTTTCAGCAAGACATCGCCGGTTTTCAGTCCGGCTTTAGCGGCCGGCGAGTCATCGTGGATGTGGTTAACCAACAGTCCTAATTTTCCCTCACGGGTTATTTTCTGGCAGCCCAACTGCTCAGCCAGGTCTTTGGTGAGTGGTTGGAACCCCACGCCCAGCCAGATAATTCTTTTCATTTCACGGTCTGAGAGCGGTCTGAGTTTCTTGTCAAAATATTCAGCCGGGTCGGTAAAATATTTTTTTAATTCCGAAAAGAAATACGGTTTAATATCACCGCTGCCGCTGCCGTAATAAAACGAATAAGATGAGCCTTCGGACAAACGATCTTCCAGTTCACGCTTTCGGCTCAGGAGGACGCCGACCGGTTCGCCTTCAAACCCGATAAAGAAAGTTCCTACTTTGGAACTGATACCCGGCCGATACTGGAGGTCATTTTTATACCCCTTGGCGATTCCGGTAAAACGGTCGTAATGGACATCTTCATATCTTTTATTGAATTTTTCTTTTAGGTGGATGGTCAGCCACGCCCGGCCCAGTTCGGGCTGGTTGATTTTATAAATATCCGGCGATTTGGTTACGGCTTTTTTGTCAGCCAGTTCAATCAGCATCCCGGTAAAATCTTTATAAATGCCGAGAAATTGGGCGGGATATTTCGTCTCGTTAAGTAGCACTTCAATATTTTCAATCCGGTGAATCAATTCGTCCGGTAAATCACGGGGGATAAATATTCTTGATTGGTCAATGACCAAGCCGTAAAGTTTTTTCTCGGTAATATCAAATCCGCGTTCGTCATCTTCTTCCTCATCGCCACCGGGGTAAGAGCGTCTGGTTCGGCCGCGGGCGTAGGGCCCGTCGCCGCCTTTTTCTTTTTCCGGCTGGCGGAATAAAAATTTTACTTCCAGGATCTGACCGGCCGATTGTTTTTTTATTTCCTCTATTTTTTTATCCAGTTCGGTGTAATCAACGGCCGGGCTTTTGAGTAATTCCGAGCCGCTCCAGCCGTAGCGGTCGCCGTTTAATTCAATTCTGCCTTCCAGCGGGATACCGATGGGTTGGGCTTTTTCATCAAAAAGAATCACGCTGCCGGCTTTGGTTAAAGAGGCGCCTCGGCCTTCAAAACGCGAGGCAAAAGAAATCAAAGCGGCGGCGATGTCTTCCGATTCCCGGGCGAAAATGTGAAACCAGGGTTTAGACTGCGGAGCGACAGCGTAGTCCCGCCCCAAGCGGGGAGGGGTTGTCCCGTAGGGAGTATTGATTGATAAACCGAGGGGAACCGCTTTAATAAACCAGTTTTCATTATCCTTAAAAAGCGAAGCCAGGTAGAATTTACGCGAAATATTTAATTCGCCTGCATCAACAAAATTAACGCTTCCCGCCGGTTTTTTATCACCCTTGATTTTCAAAAAGGCCGCCGGATATTTTTTTAAAAAAGCGGCCAGTTCGGCTTCGTATTCATTACCGGCCGAGTCAATCACCGTAATCTTCTTAATATATTTGCGCTTCAGCATTGAATCGTTCATCAAGACGGTTCCTTCGGGTTGAACCAGAATACCGGAAGTATCCCAGGTGGTCTTGTTATTAATGTAATGCCTGATGCCGTAGTCTTCAGGCAGTCCTTCGGCCGGGTCCTTCTGGAATTCAAAATGGATTTTGACCAGGGCCGATTGTGATAAGGCGGTAATTTTTTCCCGCAGGGCCGGGTCATCTTTTTCTTCCTCCTGGGCAATCACGCTTCCGATGAATCCCGTCAGTAATAACACTAAAGACACTGGTATTAACAGCATTTTTCTTTTCATATTACGTGTTCCTCTTAAATAGATAAACTGCCAAAGGCAATTTATTCTTTATCGTAATCAACATCATATTTTAAAATAAGTAATCGCGGGGTGCCGCCCCGGAGTATTTTAGCCATTAATTTTTTTTCCCGTTTTTCATCTTTCGTAATCTCTTCGTAAAGTTTTTTGATATCTTCCAGACCGGTGAGCGGCCGGTTATCAATTTCCAGGATGATGTCGTGTCCGCGGAAGCCGGCTTTTTCGGCGTTCCCGGGATATTGAACGCCCCGGATATAAACGCCTTTTTTATGATAATAATAGAGGTCCGGGTCGGCGAATTCATTGATTTCCTTGACGGTCAGATCCCAGCGTTTGCAGTCAAATTCTTCGCCTTCAACCTTACCTTTTTCCCGGGGGGTGATTTTAACGAGACTGATTTTGCCGTTGCGTTCAACTTCAAATTCGGCCGGTTGGTTTACCGGCAAATCGCCCAGGAACCAGCG
The DNA here is from genome assembly GCA_919901895.1 of Candidatus Brocadiaceae bacterium. GTDB lineage: Bacteria > Planctomycetota > MHYJ01 > JACQXL01 > CAKKQI01 > CAKKQI01. The sequence goes on from CAKKQI010000387.1 coordinate 13,315, forward strand.
GATTTCCGGTAGGTTCGTATCATAAACACCGTTGGTTTCAAGGTGGTTGACCTTGAGGATTAAATCGCCGATCTGGATACCGGCCTTGAGAGCGGGCGAGTCTTTATCAACACTGGATACCAAAACGCCGGTGTCCCGGTTTAAAAAAGTTTCTTTGCGGAGGTCGCGCAGGGGTTGAATTTGCAGTCCGGTCCAGGCGCGTTTAATCTCGCCGTCTTTTTTCAGGTGTTCCACTACCCGTTGAGCGGTATGACCGGGTACGGAAAAAGCCATATCGCCGCCGAAAAATGAGCCCAACGTATTAATTCCGACAATTTTCCCGTCCGTATTAATCAGCGGTCCGCCGGAATTGCCCGGATTGATGGAGGCATCGGTTTGAATCCAGAGACTATATTCGCTATAGTCGTCAATAAACCGTTCGGCATTACCGACGATACCCAGACTGACGGAGCGTTCAAATCCCCAGGGGGCGCCCAGGGCCATGACAAAATCACCTGCTTTCAATTTACCGGTTAGGCTAAGGCTTGAATTATTAAATTCGGCCCAGGAAAACACTTCTTCAGGTTTGGCCGGTTCAATTTTAATCAGGGCTAAATCGGTATCTTTATCGCGGCCGATGAGTTTAGCTGAAAGCATCCGCCGGTCATACAGAATGCATTTAATCCGCGTGGCTTTTTCCACCACGTGGTTATTAGTAACCGCGTAACCGTCCGGACTGATGATGACCCCGCTGCCTAAGGCCTCCCGTTGTTTGCGTTCGCCCCGTTCGTATTCTTCAAAAACGACCTTAACGCAGACCAGGGCCGGAAAGACTTTTTCCTTGGCTGTTTCAATGATTGACTCAAAATCGATGGAACGGGATTGACCTTTCGGATGGTCCGGTTTTTCAATCTGGTTGCATTTGAGATTTGACAGGCAACTTAATAGGACCATTGTCCAGAGTAATTTTTTTTTCATAGAATATCTTCCTTCCCCTAAAAACGTAAATATTTACATTATTATAATAAGGAATAATAAGACGTCAAGCAAATTAACTTTAATTTTCAGCGGTGTTTTACAAGAGGTAGGATAAGAGAAAAAAAAATATGGGAATTTAAATATTCTACTTGATTTTCTCTCTTTTTATAATAAACTACTCAGTAAATTAAGAAAAGATAGGCCGGCCGGTTTGAATAGGAGATAAAATGGGTGAAGATACGCTTATATTTTTCGTGGCAGTGGGTTTTATTATAATGGCCTTCGCCGTCATTTGGATCAGGATGCCGGCAAGAAAAGAAAGGATAGGGCCTTTCAGTGCTCTACCAAACACAGCAACCAACCCCGAAAAATTTGTTACAATTGCAGTGTTTGATAATTCTACAGCAGCAAATTTTTATAAGAGTCGGCTTGAAGCCGAAGGCATTGACTGTTTTATTGAAGATGAGCATATCGTTAATATGTACTGGTTTTATTGGAATGCGGTGGGCGGAATAAAACTAAAGGTAAAAGAATCGGATATCCAAAAGGTAAAAGAAATATTATATGACAAGACTACGTCAACGGAACCAATATCTGATGAGTTTCCCGTTACTGAAGGATTTCATTGCCCTAAATGTAATTCAACCTCGGTATATTACGAGAAACTTAACCGCCGTCTTAGTTTTCTCGCCGTTTTATTAGTAGGTATCCCGCTTCCTATTCCCAAACGTAAGTGGCAACGCAAAAGTTGCGGTTATGAATGGAAAGCCGATAAGACTTTCTTGCGTCAATAAGAGAAATCATTTCATCTTTGATGAAACCTAACGGCAGATAAAATTATTTTTTCTTTTTGTCTTTATTAGCCGGTTGGGATTCCCGGAATTGTTTAGCCAGTTTGGCATCCAGAATGAAATTAGCGATTAACTGGTACATTGAAGAGTTGCCTTTAAGGTCATTATGCCCCAGGTTCTGCATCGCAAAATGGCTGGCCACATACAGCATCACGCCCTTACCGCCCCGGTTTACGAGGTAATCTGATGACTCTCCTTTATATCCCGAAAACAGCGGATTATAACCACCTTTTCCGTCCACGGTCCAGCAGGCGGCAATCATATTAGTTTTATATTTTTTAAGCATAGCCGCATCACCCACAATTAGGACCGTTACATCATCTGGTTTGACTACCTTAAAGGTCTGGAATTCGTCGTCCAACACCCATTTATAAACCGCATCTGCTTTAGGAAAAACATCCCGCAAAAAGATATGGTTTTTATTTTTCTCAAAAGGCTGGACCGAAACTTCTTCGGTATATTCTGATGGACCTGATTCCGCGTTGATGTGTTGAGATCCCTGGACGCCGGTTTTGATGTATCCGTTCGCCACATGGGGGATAACGGTGGCCAGACACCAGTCGGTGCTAAAGAAATAACCACCCTGGGCGACAAAATCTTTAATTTTAACTAAGCCTTTTTTATCAACTCCGCCGGTAACGCAGTTACAAATAACCGCTGCTATTTTCTGGAAATCCTGGTCTCTTACTTTTTCCCGTTCCACCAGCGTATAGGGAATCTCTAACGCATCCAGCACATCCTGGACCCGGTCGTAATATTCGCTCGGATTGTTCCATTTTTTATCACCCTGAATGACCAGTATTTCTTCGGGCTTAACTTGTTTAATGGTGATATAATCTGTTTTACGCTGGACGGACATAGTTTTAAGAACGTCCCGGGCCGGGGCATCGCCGCCGCCGGTTTTTTCCGGAACATTATTCTTTTCATCCAGCGGCTGGGCCTGGACCGGATTCAGCCATAGGCTGATCCGCCTCTGGTGGAAATGGTTCGGTAATAATAAGCCACCGATGATAAATAACAAAGTGATGGTAAGACCGGTTAGAGTCAATAATAAAAAGTTATTCTTTTGCATAACGACCCTCCATAAAAATTAGTGTCTATAATAATATTACACCGAAATGGAAAATAATGCAACTATTTTATTCTGTTAGAGATTAGAAACGGTCGTTTTGATGGATCAGCCAAAACAGACGTTTTTTTTTAACCTAATCCAGTCAAAGAATGATTATCTTAAAGGGCGTCGGAAAAACAACCTATCTCTAACGGAGTTTTAAATACGAAAGTCTGGAATTTTGGAAAAAATGCATTATTTAGATAGCACTGTATTTAGAGCCGATCCTAATATTAATTTTTCGGGTAGCGTCCCGCCTTGTGCGGGACAAACCGGAGCGGGACACAAGGTCCCGCGCTACGTCCTGGCGTAAAACAGTGGTTATTAGGATAGGCTCTTAATCCCGTATCCGTCATATGAAACGCGGAAAAGGGTAGACAAAATTGCTTGAAGACCTTTGTTACCGGAAGGAATAAAACACTGCTCATTAAGAAGCATTCAACTAAAGTTAATAAAGATTGGCGGACGGTTAATCAAACATGCGAGATATTATTGTTTGTTATTAGCCGAGACTACTATTACCGAGAAGATGTTTTCTGGATTGCTGGCTAATATCCGGCGGTTATGTCCAGCCACGGGCTGACATACAGGAGCAGACTAAATTCATAGGTGAAATGTTGTCTAAAAAGAGGGGGGAATTACCCAAGTGAACCAAAATATTCCTCGGCTAATGTATCGTGATAGAATTTTAGAGAAACATTACGATTTTTGTTGACTCAGAAGCGACCTTGTAATGACCCCTTAAAGTCAAGACATTTTTAGGCGATATTTAAGATAGTCTC
>CAKKQI010000388.1 GCA_919901895.1 Candidatus Brocadiaceae bacterium
TCTTCGGAAACGCCTAATTGTTCCGCGTCAAGACCAACCGCGGCAATTCCGCCGCCTTTTCCGTTGCCCCGGTTATGCATCTGTTCGGAGGCCTGGAGGACGTGCTTACCTTTAATTTTTTCGGTGGAGATAAAACCAATCACGCCGCAGCCGCCTTCGGCCGCATCAGGGTTTAAAGAACCTGATAAACGGGGCAGGAAATTTTTGCGGGAGTTAAGAATGTTTTTAATCATTTGATCTTTCATATTTGAATTTTTTCTTCTTCTTCCATTTCCCTGGTTCCGTATTCCAATAAATCCATCCGCCCGCGTAATTCTTTAAAACTAGTCAATCCTAATTTTTTCAGTAACTGGAGCCAGTATTTCAGCCAGGCGCGATACATATTAATAATGCGCTGGGCGCCCCAGTCGGCGTCAATTAATTTTTCCAGTTCCGGGTCGGTCGTAGCAATCCCGCGCGGGCAGCCGCGGCCGCTTTCGCAATTGCCGCAACGCACACAACCCAGCGCGACCAATTCGGCCGTGCCAATCACCACGCCATCCGCCCCCAGAGCGATGACCTTGGCTACATCCAGCGCCGTTCTGATGCCGCCGCTGGCGATCAGGGTAATTTCATCACGAATGCCTTCCGCACATAAAAACCGGTGGACTTTAGGGACGGCATATTCAATCGGCATCGCAATATTTTTCTTGGCAATTTCCGGTGCGGCGCCGGTTCCGCCGTACGCCCCGTCCAGATGGACGATATGCGCCCCGGCATAATAACTGCCCACCGTGACCATATCAATATCCGTCGGCGTAGAAACTTTGACGGACACCAGAATATTTGGATTGATTGCTTTAATCCAATCCACGTGTTTTTTATGGTCTTCAACTGAATAGACGCTGTGGAAAGGAAACGGCGAAAAAAGACTGGTGCCGGGGACGGCCTCGCGGAATTTGGCGACCGAGGGGGTATTTTTATCACCCAGTAAATGGCCACCCAGGCCCGGCTTGGCGCCTTGGGCATATTTAAATTCCATAAAACGGACCCGTTGAAGCGAGCGTTCCGAGACGCCAAAAAGTCCGGTGGCGACCTGGGTGATGATATGATTATCATAAGGCGCCAGTTCTTCCGGATAACCGCCTTCGCCGGTGCTGATAAAAGTTCCCCAGGCCTGGGCGGCCTTGGCCCGGGCTAACATCGTTGCTAACCCGATTGAGCCGAACGACATCCCGCCGCCGTAAACCGGAATCGGAATGGTAATCTTTGGGCCAAAAGGACGTTTATTTAATTGAAGCGATGTGTCTACTTGGTTATCGTTAATTTTTACGGGAGAAGAATCCGTATTTTTAAATTGTAATCGGTCAAATCCACCGCCTGATTGGCCGGTTTGGTAATTATAAGCAAGCCCCGATGAGGTGGGTTCGCCGGTTTCGGCCTGGAGCCAGGTGGCTTTAAGCAAATCCGCCGGCCAGCGGGCATCACCCAGTGTTTCCCAGAGCGGGTTCAGTTCCAGTTTTAGCGCCTGGCGCGGACAATGATGCACACAACAAAAATCGTTTTTTAAACACCTGAAGCCGATACATCTTTCGTGCACCGGTTGGCTCATCCGTTTATAACCGGCCGGTCGTTGGTGGACCTGATAAGGACAAACGACCGCGCAGGTGCCGCAATTAATGCATTGCGGGTTGCGCAAAACCAGATATTTGGCCAACTGGTTTTTAAATCGTTCCGGTGCATTTTTGATTTCAGGTAACATAAAGTATTATATTAAATTATCTTAACGGTAGGCAACGATGTTTTACATCGTTGATTTCAACGAACATAAAGTTCGTTGTCTACCATCGGAGTTAACCGCTAAATTTATCAGAAAAAATCTCCTTTTCCATTTCTTCCTGGAAGATAGCGCGGCCGGTTTCGCCGCGCAGCCGGCGCACTTCGCGTAAGCCCATCGCGCTCATAATTTCCAGTAACTGGTCGCGCCAGGCGCCCATTAAGTTAAGCAATCGCTGGGTGGCCCAATCGGTCGTAATTTTATTTAACCGGGCCGGGCAATCAGTCCAGGAGCATTTCACGCACATCCGGCAGCCCAGCGCTACCGCCAGCGAAAAATCCAGACCAACTAAATCGGCTCCGCAAATAATTATTTTTGGAATATGCTCAGCCGCCGCAATCCCGCCGCTGACGATGAGCGTAACTTCGTCGCGAATTGATTTTTCTACCAAAGATAGGTGAACGGAACGAACCAATTCCTTAAGAAAACGCGGTTGACTTGTATTTAATTCTTTGCCTTCTTGATCAGCATAAAGATGAATTACTTCTGCGCCCTGTTGAGTTAGTGCTACTACGGTTTTTTCCACCCCGGGCTGGAATGGTAAACGGACTGAAATAATTAAATTCGGCCAGGTTTTTTTTAACCGGGACCAGAGTGCCGCCGTATTTTTAGGTTCATAATCCAATTCTACGATTAGGGGCAGGCGATTAGAACGATTACATTCGGACAGAAAAATTTCGGCCGTTTCAGATGTCAGCCTGGGTATAACGGCGTTATAATTTTGCGTCGCGGCCAAAAAAGAAATCGGTGTCATTGCAAAGGTTTTCAGTTTTGAGGCCGCTCGGATAAAAGACTCCTGCAACGGTTGAAAAGATTCAGGCAGCGGGACCGGATTAAAAATAACCGGTAAAGGTATTTCTACGATTGGCGGCAAGGTAACATCAAGCGTCTGTTCCGCATTAAAAGATAAACGCGGTAATTTTTTTCCCAGATCAACTGCGGTATTGATATATTCCCGTCCGTGGATGCCGTCCCGGGTGGGGCGGACGATTTCCGACAGGTCGGTCCACATTCCGTCAAAACCTGCGCCGCCGAATTTACCCCGGTAGCCCGCTCCTAAGACCGGGATCCGGCCGGTTTCGGCTTCAAACCAGATGCGGCTGATTAATTCATTCCGCCAGTAATTATTACCCAGCGTCCGATAGTCCGGATTAATAATTTTAGTGAGCGCCTGAGCCGGGCATTCCTGGATGCAGCGAAAGCAGTTTTTGCAGAGATGGTGTTCCGGGTCAGCCATCCGGCGCGGGTCAGCCGTTAAACGTTGGTGGACATCATAAATACAACTGCGGAGACAGCATCCGCAATTGATACAATTCTCCTGCCGGATGATCTTAAACTTGCTGACCACCGGACTTAGCAGCGGAGCCGGTTTAGTTTCAATATGATATCGTTCAAACATAAAATTTCTAACCACGGATTATTCGCCAAAGGACGAATCCGTCCTATGGCGGACACAGATTACAACAGATTTCACGGATTTAATTTCTGTAATCCATCTTTCCGCCATACGGCGGGATCAACCATTAGGCAGATAAAAATTACTGCAATCAGATCATCTTCGGGCCAGCAGTTTTTCGTATTTCGGGCTGGTTTCCACTTCCGCTACAAATTTTTCTATTAATTCTTTTGGCCAGCCGAACTTTTCTTCCACTAATTTTTCCAGTTCATCCCAGCATTCGCCTAACGGTAATTCGGTCTGGCAGACTTCCTCGCAGGCGCGGCAGTGCAGACAGGCAAATATTTGTTGGGCATCGGCGTCGTTGAGTTTTTCGCCGGCTAATAATTTCCGGGCAAAAATCAGTTTACCCCGCGCGCTGACTAATTCGTTACCCGTTACCTGATAAGCCGGACAAACCGGCAGGCAACTGCCGCACCGGGCGCAGGTATAAACGGAGTTCTCAAGCGTAGCGAAAACTTTTAAGTTTCCATCAGACTCAGAGGGAACATTTAAACTTTCCGTTTGTCCAATTTGTTTTTCTTTAAACGAAGAGGGAGGACTAAAGTCCTCCGCTACTCTTGTGTTTTTACTAATTTTGCTCAACCACGAATTTATTTTAATAAATATATCCAAAGCCGGTTTTACTAAAAGCGGGTTCAGGGCTAATCGGAGCAGCAGATTCCGGCCGCTCGTGGAAAACGATTTGCCCGGATTCATCAGATTCAACGGGTCCACCTGCTTTTTATAAAATTGATAAACCGACCATTTTGTTTTCGGGTAAACCATCTCCCGGAAAGGTATATTCCAGATACCCAGCCCATAAGGTTGTCCCTGATATTGGTGTCCCAGGCGGGTTAACATCAGCACCGCGATTAAATGGTCCAGATACGAAATTGTTTTAATCTGGTCACAAAGTATTAATGAAATCGCCTGGGCTTTCGCTCCTTCGGGTAAGATATGGATGTCGTGGGCTAAGGTGATGCCCATTGTCCGGGCGAGCGTTTCAGCTTGATTAAGATACGCGGCCATCTGTTCAACCGGCAGGATGGTTTCAGCGGCCAGAAGACCGCGCCCCAGCCGTTTGGCTTTCATCGGGAAAAACCGTTCGTGCCATAAATACCGGGCGAGATGAACCGGCGCCTCTTCGGTTGCCGCCATTATCTTTTCTCTTTCATCTTTTGCCGCATCTTCAAAATTAATAAGTAATGCGTGGGTTATTTTAAACAAAGGTTCGCCTAAAAGTTGGTTGAAATGGTTCATTGTTTCAGGATTGAAATAACGGATTCCGGTCGGCCCCGATGAAATCGGGGTAGGGTTGACGTTTTTTTTCTTGAGCGTCTGCAAAAAGTTTACCACATCTTTAAAAGAAGAATAATATAAAAGACGAACGGTTTGAGCGGCTGGTTGAGGGCGGACTTTTAAACACGCCCGCGTAATAATTCCCATCTGACCTTCAGTCCCGATAAAATATTTGAATTCGGGTGTTTGCGAAGACATTTTTTTTATCTGGCCGTCCGGTTTAACGACTTCGATCCAGAGCAGCTGGTTACTCAGATGTCCGTATTTAAAACTATTAACGCCGTAACCGCCGGTTGATATCCAGCCGCCGACGGTAGAAAACCGGCTGGTGGGATAAGTATAAAGGGTAAAACCGAGCGGTTCCAGCGTTCGGGTTAAATCGTCCCAGGTAGTCCCGGCCTCAACGATGACGGAGTGTTGTTTGGCCGGATCGGTTGTTTCAATCCGGTTCAGGTGTTTCAGGTCAAGGACGTATCCTTTTTTCAAAGGGGTAACTCCGCCCAGGGCCCAGGAAGCCATGGCGCGCGGCGTGATGGCCGCCTGTTCTTTTTTTGCCTGAATAATCGCGGCGCAGACTTCCTCAACTGTTTCCGGCTGGATAACGGACTGAGTTGATTGGCCGAGCAGTAATTTCCTGATAAAACCGGGAATTTCGCTCAAGTCCTGAGAGTAAATATCCTGAATTAGTAAGGAATTTAAATTTTTAGAATCCATAAAATTTGGCGGTGAATTTGTAACTCAAAACTTTAGTTTTGATTCCGCCCGCTATTTCATCGGGCGGTCGCTGGATTAGCGACCGAATTCCAAATCAACTCTAAAGACCTGTTAGGCTATGATTAGGTTGAGTTACAAATTCCGAATCAACTCTATCGCCAAAGGCGATCCGCTTCCCCGGCCTCGCACCGCTCGGCGGGACGGGCTGGCGGGAAAAGTTGAGTTACCTATTTTAAGTTAATCTGCATAAAATCCCGATAGTCTTTTGGGATAAATAAAAAAAGCCCCGCCCTTTTGGTGCGCCAAAAGGGCGGGGCTTCATGGCCCGCGAGCATTACGATACGGCAAGGTATCAAATACAATTTATAATATTTATATTATTTTGTCAAGATTTTTATCGCCCGATTATTTTTTCTTAATGTTCTCTACCATAATGATTGATTCGGCGATTTCTTTCATCGTTTTGCGGGCATTGCGGCTTTGAATCTGAATGGTTTTAAAGGCATCTTCTTCGGTCATCCGGTATTTTTGCATCAGGATTCCCTTGGCGCGTTCAATCAGTTTGCGTGTCTGAATCGTCTCCTGGGCAAAAGTAAGTTCTTCAATCAAGCAGGTTTTTTCAATCACGCCGGCCACCAGGTCCGCAATTGTTTCCACCAGACTAATTTCCCTTTTGCTGTAAGGATGCGGGTCTTGGTGCTGGATATTAATCACCCCGACCACGTCTCCGTCCCGCCGTGGCGGGACGGATAAATGAGTTGCTTTTCTTAAAATCGGGACCGACAGAAACGCCTCATAACGGTCTTCGGGTAAATTGGAAAACGGTTTGAAACGGGAGTCGTTACTGGCGTTCCGGGAAAGGGCGACCGTTTCTTTCTTCTGCGCGACCCAGCCGGTGATGCCTTCGCCCACTTTTAATTTAATATGACCTAATAATTTCGGATGCGGATTATAGGATCCGCGCAGAACCAGATATTCCCGGGATTGGTCCAGCAAATAGATAAGGCAACTGTTACCGGGCACGAACTGGATAATCAATTCAGCCACTTTTTTCAAAAGGTCAGACAAATCCTCGGTATTATTGATAATCCGGATGACTTTTTTAAGCAGTTCCACTTCTTCGTGCAGTTTCATATTTTTAATTATATTATTATTTAATTGCTTGTCAAATTAAAAAATGCTTTGACTCTTTATCCCGTTAGAGATATAATTTCCCTAAAAGTAACCAATTGTAACCACAGATTACACTGATCCCGCCTAGGCGGGACTGATTACACAGATTAAGAT
>CAKKQI010000389.1 GCA_919901895.1 Candidatus Brocadiaceae bacterium
ATGAAAGAAGGCGAAGTGGTTCTGCTGGAAAACCTGCGGTTTTATCCGGGTGAAGAAGCGAATGACAGCGATTTTTCCAAGAAACTGGCTTTTCTGGGAGACGTTTACATTAACGATGCCTTTGCTTGTTCGCACCGGGCGCATGCGTCAATCGTCGGCGTGACCCAATATCTCAAATCCGGCGCCGGCTTTTTACTGGCTAAAGAGATTGAATATCTTTCCCGGCTGGTGGAAGCGCCGGAACCGCCTTTTGCGGCCATTCTGGGCGGGGCAAAAGTCTCCGATAAGATTACGATGATTGATAACCTGCTGGATAAGGTTAATGTTATTTTAATCGGCGGTGGGATGGCCTATACCTTCCTCAAAGCCCAGGGTAAAAATATCGGGTTATCAAAGTGCGAAAAAGATAAAGTTAGCCTGGCGGGCGATATCCTGAAGAAAGCAGAAAACAGAAAAGTGGAAATCGTGTTACCGGTGGACCATTTGATTACGGATAAGATTGATGCCCGCTCGCGGTTGAAATTAAATAAGGAAGAAGTGCCGGACGGCTGGTTCGGGGTGGACATCGGCCCGGCGACGGTTAAATTGTTTAACGAAAAATTAGCCGGGGCGAAAACGGTTTTCTGGAACGGACCGCTGGGCGTTTTTGAGATAGATAAATTTGCCGAAGGTTCCCGCGCGGTGGCGACCACGCTGGCCGGTTTAAAAGCCACGATTGTGGTCGGCGGGGGCGATACGGCCGCGGCGATTGCGAAATTTAACCTGACCGGCCGGATGTCGCACGTTTCCACCGGCGGGGGCGCCTCGCTGGAGTTTCTGGAAGGCAAAGAACTGCCCGGCCTGGCCGCTCTGACGAATAAATAAGAACAATTATGCCCGAACTGCCCGAAGTAGAAACAATCAAACGCGGCCTGGAAAAAAAAGTCATCGGGAAAAAAATTACCGGCGCGACCGTCAACCTGCCGAAAGTAATTAACCGTCCCGTTGCCGAATTTGCCCGGTTGCTTAAAAATACCATTATCAAAAAAGTAGCCCGCCGGGCTAAGATTTTGATGCTGACTCTTTCTAACGGACATACTTTGGGAATCCATCTCAAAATTTCCGGCCGGTTGCTTTATCTTAAAAAAAATAGCCCGGTTGAGAAACATACCCACGTTATATTTGACCTTAATAACGGTCATCAGATTAGATTCTGGGATTTGCGCCGATTCGGATACGTGAAACTGATGCGTTCCGAAGAAGCCGTTAAAGAATTGAAACTGGATGAATTCGGCCCCGAACCGCTAACTAAAGAGTTCACTTTAGATATTTTCAAAAATTTATTGAATCAGCGTAAAAATTCCCGCATTAAACCGTTATTGATGGACCAGGGTTTTGTGGCCGGGATCGGGAACATCTATGCGGACGAGATTCTTTTTTACGCCCGGGTGCATCCGTTAAGGCCGGCCGGCGAACTTTCCGCGCGGGAAACCAAAGATATTTTTAACGGGACAAAAAAAATCCTGACGACCGCCGTTCAAAAAAAAGGCACGACGGTTGATTTATATGTTGACTTGAGCGGCCGGGCGGGTAATTATGTAAATTATCTGAAAGCCTACGGCTGTGAAGACAAGCCTTGCGTCCGGTGCGGCGCCAGGATTCAACGCATCAAAATCGGCTCGCGCAGCGCCCATTTCTGCCCACGCTGTCAGAAACAATAATACCGCACAATTATAATTTTCGCGAAAAAAAATCGCTTAAATTTCGACGAAAATCGTTGACAAACTTCTTTTTTTACAATAAAATCCACCTGCTTGCAAACAAAAATAAATTTTTCAGTGGTTAGAAAGGTGGTATCTGATGGTTCAAGTGGCGCGTAAAACCAAATTATTTGCCAACCATTCCAAAACACAAGCGAATTGTATTACAGAAATCCAGAAAAAATACCTGGTTTATAAATTGAAGCCATTTGAACCGGATAACGGTTCTTCGGTTGCCTCGGTGCTGGAGCGGATGAGCACGCAGGTTTCATTTCAGGGACGTAACCTGGGGCTGGCGTTTAATGCCTGGCGCCAGGCGCTTTCCGAAAAAACTATTTTGTCGTTCGGTTTAGCCGGAGCGATGGTCCCGGCCGGGATGCGCAAAACAATCGTTTGTCTTATTAAAAATCGGCTGATTGATGTCATCGTTTCCACCGGCGCCAATCTTTTCCACGATACCTGTGAAACTTTGGGGTTGCCTCATTACTTGGGTACTCCGCTGGTGAACGACGTGGAATTATGCCGTGGGAAAATCAACCGGATTTACGATGTTTATACTCGTGATACCGACCTTAATCGGGCCGATGAATATATTGCGAAATTTGCGGCGGAGTTGGAAAACCGCCCGTATCCCACCGCCGAATTTTTTTACAGGCTGGGCGAGAAATTGTCAAAAACCACTTCTGAGGAAGGTATTTTAACAGCGGCGTCTCAGTCCGGCGTGCCGGTTTACTGTCCGTCCGTGGCCGATTCATCCATCGGGATTACTTTAGTCAGCAAATTTTATACCGACCTGATTTATAAGCAAGATGGTAAATCCGGTTTTATTTTTGATGTCCTGTCCGATGTATCTGATCTGGGTCGGCTGGTGGCTGCGGCGCCGCAGAGCGGGATTATTTTTGTCAGCGGTGGAGTGCCTAAAAATTTTATCCAGCAGTCGGAAATCACGGCCGAGTTAATGGGTTTAGGTAAACCGGGCCATAAATATGCGATTCAATTTACCAGCGATGCGCCGCACTGGGGCGGTCTGAGCGGCTGTACTTTTGAAGAAGGGCAGTCCTGGGGGAAAATTGCGTCCGATTGTAAAAAAGTAATTGTTTTCTGCGATGCGACGATTGCCCTGCCGTTGATGGTAACCGGTCTGGCCGAAGTCAAAGCCGGCGCCAAACGGCCTTGGAAACCGCAGTTTAAAATCGGACGGGAAGTGCAATTTACCTTTTGACGATGTAACTCAAGACTTTAGTCTTGAGAATTAATTGATGACCAGCAAACAGATCAACTTTATGGGCGTGCCGGCGGTACCGCTGAAAAACGCCCGGTTTGTCGTCCTGCCTTTACCTTACGAAAAAACCACTTCTTACGGCCAAGGAACCGCCCGGGGGCCCCGAGCTATCCTCTCCGCTTCCACCCAGGTGGAACTTTTTGATGAAGAATTGGGAATTTTAACTTACCAGTTCCCGCTTTCAGCGGAACAAGCCCCGCTCCCCGATGGACATCAGGGGACGGGACAAGCCCCGCTCTTTCCGGGAGAAAGGGCGGGACAAGCCGGGATTCATACCATCAATCGCCCGCCCTTAAATTTTAAAAAGAAACCGGAAGTTTTTTTGCCGGCCCTGACCGGTTACGTTAAAAAATTACTCTCTTCCAGAGAATGGTTGAACGGCGAAAAAATGCTGGTGAGTTTTGGAGGCGAGCATAGCATTACGCCCGGGTTAGTGCAGGCGTTTAAAGAGGTTTACCCTGCTTCGCCCCAGGCGGGACCGGCTGAATTTTCCGTGTTACATCTTGATGCCCATAGTGATTTGCGTGATGAATATGAAGGTTCGCGTTACAACCATGCCTCAGCCATCCGGCGGGTAAGCGAATTGTGTCCGGTAACGCAGGTGGGGATACGGAGCATTACCGAAGACCATGATGAGATTATCAAGCAGTCCAAAAATATAAAAACCTATCTGGCTCATCAAACGAGACCGATTGCTAAATATGTGGCCGGGATTCTTAATTCTCTGAAGCAAAATGTTTATATTACGGTTGATCTGGATGTTTTTGATCCGTCCGTGATCGCCGGGGTGGGCACGCCGGAGCCGGGCGGGTTAAACTGGTATGAAGTATTGGAAATCCTCCGGCCGGTTTTTAAGACAAAAAACGTAATCAGTTTTGATATCGTGGAACTTTGTCCGATGAAAGGTTCAAACATTTCCGAATTCACTGCGGCCAAACTTGCTTACCGGATGATGGGATATGCGTTGAAGATGAAAAAGTAAGAGCACGAATCACCGCTATCGCGGGACAAGTAGAATTCGTGCCGACAGGATGAAAAACGGAAACCTAGACTGGTAGCCAACGACCTTTTAGGTCGTTGATGCCGTTAATCTCAACGCAGATAAACTGCGTTATCTACCGGAATTTATTTTGCGTAATTAAATATTGAAACACTATAAGCAGGTGCTGTATTTGGATGAATTCGTCTTGTCTTTTTTCTTGTAATTACGCCAGGATTTGTTAAAATCGGATAAATTTTTCGTAGAAAATTTATTTCGGAGAAAAATTTATATGGACCGAGAACCGGCGGTGGCCGGTAGTTTTTATCCCGGCCGGCAGTCCGTTCTGAAGAACGATTTAAAAAAATTAACCCATAAAGTGGAAAAAAAATATGATGCTTTGGGAGTGATCAGCCCTCATGCCGGTTATATGTATTCCGGCTGGGTGGCGGGTGAGGTTTTTTCCAGCATCAATATCCCGGAGCGGGTAGTGATTCTGGCGCCCAACCATACCGGCCGGGGCGAATTATTTTCCCTCTGGCCCGACGGTAAATGGATGACACCTCTGGGCGAAGTGGTGATTGATAAAGAACTGGGCGACGCCATAAAAAAATCCGCCCGGATGGTTGATGAAGATATCCAGTCGCATCTTGAGGAGCATTCGGCTGAAGTCCAGTTGCCTTTTCTCCAATACCTCAAACCGCATTTCCAGATGGCGGTTATTGTGATTGCTTCAAATTGCCTGGATGATTTAAAATTATTCGGACAGAATCTGGGTGAGGCCTTAAAATCGTACGGACAGAAAATCTTGATTATCGCCAGTTCGGATATGACCCATTATGAATCTCATCAAAGCGCCGGGCAAAAAGATAAAAAAGCTATAGAAAAAATACTCCGGTTGGATGAAGACGGTTTATACGAAACGGTTCGCAAGAATGATATCAGTATGTGCGGGGTCGGCCCGGCGATTGCGATGCTTTCGGCCGTGAAGGTTTTAGGAGCGCAGTCGGCAAAATTATTAAAATACCAGACCAGCGGCGAGATAAGCGGTGATTTTGAACGGGTGGTTGGTTATGCGGGGCTGGTTGTAATTTGAACCACGGATACACACGGATAAAGAAACAGATAAACACGGATAATATAAGCGAGGATGAACACGAATTCTGAACTGCTGAACTGCTGAACTGCTGAACTGTTGGACTGTTGGACTGTTGGACTTCTTAACGGCTGGACTATTACGATATGTTTAAACGAACGCATACCTGCAACGAATTAAGGGCACCTGATGTTAATAAGACTGTCTGCCTGAACGGCTGGGTTAAGAGCCGGCGGGACCACGGCCATATTATCTTTGTTGACCTCTCGGACCGTTACGGTATTACCCAACTGGTTTTTAATTTCCAGCAAAGACCTGACATTCACAAACAGGCGGAATTGCTTAAGCCCAATTATGTCATTGCCGTAAAAGGTAAGGTCATTGCGCGGCTTCAGGAGTATGAAAACCCTAACCTCACTACTGGTAAAATAGAGATAACTGTTGAGGAATTGGAGATACTCTCTGTAAGTGACCCATTGCCGGTGGATATTGATTCCTCATGTCCAAAATGTGGCAGTATCAATCTCAGTGAGTATAAAATATATGGTGGTCATAGTGGTGGTGC
>CAKKQI010000390.1 GCA_919901895.1 Candidatus Brocadiaceae bacterium
TTCAAGATCTCAGGTTTCTGGGATTGGTGAAGGTGGGTGGCGTCGCCATAGACTTTTAACTTATCAATCATATGGCTGCCCAATTTAGTTTTGGGTAACATCTTCCGAACTGCTTCCCGGACGACATAGTCCGGATGTTTGGCAAACATTTTTTCAAAAGGAGTTACGTTCCGTCCGCCATAACCGGAGTAACGTTGGTAAAACTTGGTGGAAGTTTTTTTGCCGGTTAGTTTAATTTTTGACGCATTGGTGATAATCACAAAATCGCCGGTATCAATATGGGGGGTATAAGTCGGCTTATGTTTCCCCATCAGGATGGTGGCAACGCGGGTGGCCATCCGGCCCAGGATTTTATCCGTCGCGTCTACCAGATACCATTTCTTGGTGATTTCGCCTTCTTTGGCCACGTAAGTTTTAGCAATCGTTATTTTCATATCATTTAAACCACGAATCCCGCCCAAGCGGGACTAGTTTAAAAGCGAATCTTACAATACAAAGGTTTAATATATAGCAAAAGTTTATTTTGTTGTCAAGGATTTTAATAAATTATAATGAAATCTATATTCTTTGACAAAATGATACTTTATTGATAAGATTTATTTCCAACCTAATGTCAAAAATAACGTATCAGATAAAATACTGGTTGCCGGTCTATCTTTATGCAGGTCTGATATTTTATCTCTCCGGTATTTCGTTACCCACCGTGCCGGTTAAAATGCCGGCGATTGATAAAATTGCCCATTTTTTTGAATATGCCATCTTGGGGCTGTTGATTTACCGGGCCTGCCTCTCCGGTAGACAATCCGGCCTCGGTGGTCAGTTGGACTGTCCCGTCTGGAGCGGGACTCCGCTGTCGCTTCGCTGGACTGCGGGGCATTTGAATTCCTGGCTGACTTCTTGGTTATACCGGAAGAGGATTTTTTTCAGCATATTCTTATCTGTTTTATACGCCTTTTCGGACGAACTTCATCAATTCTTTGTCCCGAACCGGATGATGAGCGAATGGGATTTTCTGGCTGATGCCCTGGGGGCGATAACGGCTATAGTGGTAATTTTAATCATTAAGCCACAAATACAGAAGAATTAATTAGGTATAACTTATTGTGGAGGAAGACGTTATCAAGGGCGTCCCCAAACAGCGTTTTTATACTATCCCCCAACTTCCGAGGAGTAATTGTCAAATGTTGTGGATGAAAATATTTTGCGTATCCTAACAAACATAA
>CAKKQI010000391.1 GCA_919901895.1 Candidatus Brocadiaceae bacterium
AGATATCAATCCAGGCCAGTCCGGTCAGGTTGTTATGTGAGGCGGATAAAGCGGCCAGGAAATTATAACTTCGGTTGTCCAGCATTCCTTCTTCGGTCAGGGTGCCGGGGGTAATTATTCTGACCACATTCCGGTCCACCAACCCTTTGGCTTGCCCCGATATGATCGGGGCTTCTTCATCGGTTCGGCTGGGCAGTTCGGCCCTGAGCTTACCGCCCTGAGCCTGCCGAGGGGCTTGCCGAAGGGCCGGTTCGGTTTGTTCGCACACGGCAATTTTATGTCCGGCCTTGAGGAGCCGGTTAATATAGGTAGCCGCCGCGTGATAGGGGATGCCGGCCATCGGGACGACTTTATCGCCTTTAAACCTTGACGTCAGCGTGATTCCTAAAATACGCGAAGCGGTTCTGGCGTCATCGTAAAACATTTCGTAAAAGTCACCCAGCCGGAAAAAGAGTATTTCCGACTGATGGTTTTTCTTGATTTCGTGATATTGTTCCATTAAAGGAGTCATTATAAATTTTTGTCCCTAAAAATTTATTCAAATAGTGGTAGACAACGCCCGCTATTTCAGCGGGCGGTCGCTGGATTAACGACCGAACTTTTGGAGCCGCAGCGACATCCCGCATTAGGCGGGGATGTTCGTTGATGTTTAAATTCAAACACACTTGCCCCGCCAAAGGCGGTGGGATGTTAACGAGGGTAAACCTCGTTAGCTACATTTTTATATCCGCAATTTTCGCGGCCGGGCCAGGTTTCAAAACGTTTGGCCCGAATCGGTACGCAGCTAATAACCGTGCCGTTAATAGTTTTATGAATTCCGGATCGTCGGGAATAGATTGAGCAGTAATATTTTAGGTCGTTGTTAATCGAGCGGAACGACTTAAGATGTTCGCAGGGGTCGCCGTCATCAGCGCCGCAGCAGGCGCCGCAGCGCTTACAGGTCATCTCGTATTTATTAAATTGTTTAGTTTGGCGTGAAGAGTACAATGTAGTCATTTTTATATAATCTCAACTATTTTTTTCCGTGATTTTTCGCCGCGGATTATTTCTATTTGTCTTTTTGGCGTTTTAAAATGTTCCGATAAAACTTGAATTAAGGCCTGGTTAGCTTTGCCGTCCTGAGCCGGCGCCGTGACGTAAACTTTCAGGTGGCCCGATTCCTCTTTTACCTGATTTTTCTTCGCGTGAGGGATAACTTTTATAT
>CAKKQI010000392.1 GCA_919901895.1 Candidatus Brocadiaceae bacterium
GAGACTATCTTAAATATCGCCTAAAAATGTCTTGACTTTAAGGGGTCATTACAGGTCAGTCTCGGTTACTTCTGCCGTTCAGCGAGCCGCGTCTCCGACGCTCCGTCGTTCCGGGGCAGCGTCGTCGTCTGTTTTCGTTGTGCGGCGTCCATGTAGTGTTCTTTCACACCTCAATTGATGAGTGACGTCCCCCCTTTCGCGGGTCGCCCGCAGGCGAACCTCGCCCAGAGGGCGGGATGTGTTTAATAAATTTCTCTAAATTTCCAACTGAATTTTAACTTATTCCGCGGTTTTTGGTTCACTTGTCTCGCTGCGGCGGTGGGTGGTAATCGTGCAGGTGTCCGCCGCCCGGGCTTCTTTGGGGGTGGTCTGAAGTCCGCGGGTGGTTATCTCGCCTTCGTTTGTACCAGTGGCGATCTTGTCAATATCCCGAAAAACTTCGTCCAATTTAAGATCCATATCTTTTAAAGGTTGAAGACTGGCCACCACTTTGACGGTCTCCTGGCCGAAGGGCGGGGTAACCTTGATGTCGAAATTCATCGTCTCATCAGGGATGGCATAGATTTGGTGGGCGGAAATTTTATTATCCTTTTTAAAATTATTGGGGAAAAGCAGGCTGGTCTGTCCCGCCGCATCTTTATAATAGAGATAGACGTAAGAATCTTTATTAGCGCGGAAGTGGATTTTTATTTTATCACCTTCGCTAAAAACCACATCCCCCGCTTCCAGCTGGGAACCTTTGTTGGTCCAGACATCTACTTTAAAGGCGGTTTCCGTGGCAGTTACGTTGACTTCTTCAGAAACGGATTGCCCCGATGGTATCTGGACTTGCCCCGTACTGTCTGGCGGGAGCGGGTTCGGTGTTGTAGAAATAGCGGTAGCGGTGGCTGGAACTAGCCCCGATTGTATCGGGGCTTGGTTATTTACCACTTGTCCCGCAGAAGGCGGGCCGCCCAGAGGGCGAGCCTCGCCTGAAGGCGGGAACGGTTTGTCCTCGGTCTGAACCGGGCCTGTCCCGCTGAAAGCGGGAGTGGTATTCTTATTGATGTTAAATTTTGATAATAGCAAGAGGCCCACGCCGGCAATAATGATTAATCCGGCGATTCCCCCATAAAGCACCGTATTTGTTTTTTTACGCCGCCGCGTAACATCTGAAATTATTGTGGCTTCAACGGATGATTCCGAGGCATAAACCGGTGTTTTTTGCGGTTCGGCTGACTCACCGCTAGCGCCTGCCGAAGGGCCTGCCCTGAGCCTGCCGAAGGGTTGCTTAAATGCCGTCAGGTCTTCCAGAAATTGGTTCGGGTCGGCATAACGTTTTTCAGGTTCTTTCCGGATACACGTCATTATAATTTTTTCCAATTCTTTAGGGATATCCGGGTTAAACTGTGAGGGAAGCAAAGCGGTATCATGGATGTGGTGGCGGAGCATACTCATCGTTGTTTCGCTTTCAAAAGGGGCCCGGCCCGCCGCCAGTTCATACAAAACAATACCGAGTGAATAAATATCAGAACGGATATCGGCCGGATTGCCCAATCCCTGCTCGGGTGAAATATATTTAGGGGTTCCGATAATTGTGCCGGCGAGCGTGGTGTCCTGTCCGCCTTCGGTAATCTTGGCCAGCCCGAAGTCCATAACTTTAATCCGGGTTTCCATGATATTGATGTCCAGGGCGGTTTGGTCGGACTGGGCTTTGAGAACTGAACTCGGATATGAAATCATAATATTGGATGGCTTAATATCGCGGTGGATGATTTTTCCGGGAGACTCCCAGGCGGTTTTTAAGGCGCGGGCGACTGATTCGGCGACATAAACTATTTCATCAATGGAAAACCGGCGGCCTCGTTCAAGGTATTTTTGCAAAGATGCGCCCTGAACATATTCCATGGCAAAATAGGGTGAGTCGCGATATAAACCCGCTCCGTAAACGTGAATGATGTGTTCATCAACTAATTTAGCCAGGCAGGTTGCCTCGCGCAGGAAACGCTGGACAAAATCAGGGTCCTGGGTCATTTCTTTTTTCAGGATTTTAATCGCGACCAGCCGGTCCAGTGAGATCTGGCGGCCTTGATAGACCTCACCCCAGGCGCCTTGGCCAATGGGTCGGTCGGTATATATTTCAAAATCACCGGTCGTTTCAATCGGCATAGTTTATTTTTGTTCCTTTATCGTCGTCAGCGTACAGGTATCTTCGGCTCGTCCTTCTTTGGGGACGGCTTCAATTGAACGGGTAATGACTTCCCGCGTTTCGGCAGTCGTTATTTTTCCGATGTTCCGAAAACCTGTTTCACCCGGTTTAATATCCAGATTCTTTAAAGGCTGAAAACTGGCCAGCGCCTTAACCATTTCTGCTCCAAAAGGCGGGCTGATTTTTAAATCAAAATTCATCGTTTCATCAGGGATAGTATAAACTTGATTTGCCTTAATCTTATTGTCTGGATTAAAACTGTTCGGGAAAAGCAGTTTTACCTGGCCGGCCGCGTCCATATGATAAAGGTAGGCATAGCAATCTTTATCCGCCCGAAAATGGAAT
>CAKKQI010000393.1 GCA_919901895.1 Candidatus Brocadiaceae bacterium
GTTCCGGTGGTTTTTCTTTATAATCAACTAATTTAACCCACTTCAGCCGGTTGACGATTAATTCATAACCACCCTGGATAAGCTGACCGGCCGCTAACGGCTGCGTTATCGGGGCCAGCATTCGTTGATAATCGGTTTCCACGAAATTATGCTGCAGGATAATCAGGTTTCCCCAGTTGAAACCGGCGATTTTAGCCCGGTTTATTTCCTGAATAAAAGGTAAATCTAATTGTTTGGCTTGTTGTTTGGTGCGGTTTGTTTTCTGGTGCCAGAGTCCTTCGCCGAGAATATATTTACCGGGCGTCAAGTCAGTCACGCGCCAGGAACAATCATCAGCATCATCCCACGTGGTTTTACGGATCAATCCTTCCCCCGGTAATTCCGGTAAGATTAGACGCAAAAACATTCTGATATCATTCTGAAGCCGCCAATCCAGATTACCGGGCAGGCCGGTTAGGTTCAAATCCTGTCCGTTCGGAGCAACTTCAAAGGAAAATTTTAAATTCATTAAATGAACGTAAGCGAACAGACGCTGAAAGAATTCGTTAAAAACAGGGTCAGCCGGTTGGTTGGAACTGCTTTTCTGGAAAGCGGCGATTTGGGACGGGTTGGTTAAATCATAGTAGAAATAGGTACTATTATCACGGTACGATATTTTAACCGAGGTGCAATTGACCTTGAAAGTTCGTCTTTGGGCGGTTGGGGTTGATGAAATGGGGGTAATTTCCCAGACGGCTCGCGTTGACCAGGAGGCATTAGTACTGGTTTTGCCCAATCGCATTACTTCTAAGTCCGGGTCAGTTTCACCGAGAAAAGAAGGCCGGCTCGGCTGATCATGTTCGGTTTGTTCGGAATCACTTTCCTCATCATTGCCTTCATAAAAGAGTTTAGTTTTCAGTTTGCTGGCCTGGCCGCTGAGACCGACTGTATATTTCAACGATTCAATCCGGCTGAAATCATAGGTTTTAAATTCTTTTTTTTCAACCGGTTCGCCGGCGCAAAGATGAGGCTGTAAATAGACCAGAATAAAGTAAACGCTTAATAAAATCTTGAGAGTTTTGCTAAGAGACATCTTCAACCTCTTCATAAATTTTAGTAATTATTTTTTATCCAATTTTACCAGCGAAATCTTATGTTTGGTTCTTTCCCATTCCAACCAGGGGGTAACCGGACCGGTCCGACCGTTTTGCGCCACAAAATCAATTGATGAACTATCTTCCACAGTTTCGTGGGAAATAATCAGACCATGGGCTAACGAGTAATAAAATTCCTTGTCAACTTTTTTCTGTTTGCGGTGGGCGTCTTTTTGCTGTTCATGGTATGAGTATCTCATAGTCGTTTCGTTTTTCTCAAGCACAGTCCCAGGTTCCAGTCTATCTGATGCGGAGCGAGGAATCTTCGGGAAAATCAACCGGAGTGTCTGGGTGATATGCTCGGTTAACATCTGCTTCAGGTGGTTTACCTCTGAGACCGGCGGTAATGATTGAAACCCTTCGGAAAGCGTCTGGTCAAGGCCAATCGGTTTAATCGTATCGCCGAACCGGGAAATTTCCACCATAAATGACCGTTTGGGCAACGTGACACAGGCCAGGGTTTTAAGCATTTCATCAAAAAATCCGCGGCTGTAGCCGTAAAATCTGGGGAGATTGTTATTATTATTGTTTTTCCTGAAATCTTCGGCATCGCTGACGGATTTGTATAAACGGTTCCAGGCCTCCCGGCGGTGCATTACATTATTATAATCATAAGTAAAATGGGAACGTTCGTCCATATGTTTTACTTTGACAGATTCAATGGTGACTTTCATCTGGAAACAATCGGTTGTTCTATTGTAATTAACCGGTTCAAATGATAATTTTAAATTAATAATACTCGGGTCCGGGTCGGTCGGTCCTTTGACACCTTCAAATTTTTCTTCGCTTTCAAAAGTTGCCTTAGCCACTTTAGCAAGTTCGTAGCCGCCTTCTTCCGGCGGAAGAGAAGGGGCCGGTTGTGAAACGGTCGGAAGCGGTTTTTCTACCAGAGCCGGCGGTCTTTCAGGTGATTCCGGTTTATCTGAAGGTTTTTGCCCGCTGTTGCCGTCGGCGACCCGGTCTATTTTTCCGCTGTGTTCGTCGTCGCGGTTATCGCCTTTGCCGTTATCCGAACCGGGTGTAATCTGGTCCGGTCCGCGTTCTTCATCCGGGTTTAAAGGAAAACCGCGCTGATGTTCGCTTTTAACCGATTCCGGGATTTCCATCTGGACTGTCGGGCTGTTGGACTGTAGGTCTATTGGACTATTGGTCTGTTGGTCTGTTAGTTTCTGACCGTTATTACCGCTGTTGCCGTCACCGACGATATCCACTTTTCCGCTGTGTTCATCATCGCGGTTATCGCCTTTACCGTGGAGCGCATCGTCCCATTTATCCGGTTTATTTTTGGCGCTGGGTTCAACCGCGGTGTCGTTGGTCGGCCTGGTTATTTCACTCTTATTATCATGATTATCATCGCGATGGTCCGGTTTTTCCGGTTCTTTAGATTTAGCAGAATCTTTGTCCGGTTTTTCAGATTCTTTAACCGGGTGATTTTTTTCCTTATTTATTTTAGGATCATTTCCGGCCCAGATAATCCCTTTTAAAAATAGTAATGTGAAGATGATGACCAGGTTCAGAATCAGGTATTCCCATTTCTTGTTTTTCATAAACGGCTCCTTGGCGGCGAGTGGCCGCATAATCGTATTTAAATCAAACGGGGTATTGTTCCGGTGCGTTTTTTTAAGAATCATTATCGGTTACCTCGTTCCCCGCCCTTACATCAAGAATGGGCGGGACAAGTTAGAACCGGCGGTTCGTTATAATTTAAATAAGCAAATTCTGTGCCAGAGGCAATATTTTTTTTAACAAATTAACTAAAAATACATAATTATAACGTCGTATCTTTATTGAAGTTGTGATAAGGATATATTTAAAATGGTCAGGGAAGTAATCCTGAAAGGCAAGGTGAGCGAATCAATGTAAAACTAATTTACAAGATGTAAAGATAAATTACAACGAGAAGTATTAGTTTGATGGTTTGTCGGGAGTAGATTTTTGCGGACGGACTCGTTTCCAGCGGTCCAGATATAGAAAAAATATACCCGGACCAAAAGACAGGAGCATCACTGAAATGCCTAAGGCGATGCCGATAAACGTCATATAACCGGCGCAGCAATAATCACGGTAACGGGCGACAAGATGGGTCGGAACAGCGATCAGCAGTTCTAAAATACTTCCTTTAAGCAGATAACGACATTGTTGGGATATAACATCGGTTGGTTTCTTTCCTCGGCTTAACCGGAAAAAAATCAATGTCCAAGTAAGCCAGAGCAAAAGTGCGACGGCCAGGGCTGACCAGGCCACCCAATTGGAAGGAGCGACTGCTTGCTCTACGAATTCATCCACACTAAAAATTAAACCAAAAATAAGTCCGCCCATCATTAATCCGGACGCAAAAATCGGCCAGAAAATAGTTTGTCGGCTGATCGGGCGAGTCCTGGTGGTGCGGACCGGGACCAGCAATAAGGCCAGTTGACAGATTAACATTACCGCAACCCAGCACCAGTAAGGCCAGAAAAGATATACTTCGGCCGCGTTGGATAGGCTAATTTCAGGGATAAATGCTAATAGCGCTACCGGGCAGGTTAAGGCAATAAGAATAAGCCCATATAATCCCGCGATGACTAACGCCCAGTATTTCATATAGTTAATCTAATTTAATTAAAATTTTTAGAACTTGTGGCCATTTCCAGAATCCATATTAATAAAATATCACCAACGAGATTCTTCTGGCGCCGTTGGTGCCATCAGAATGACAATTTTGACTCATTTGACCCAGCCTCTTAATACGGGGTTGTCAACAAGCTTATTTTATCTCCGCAAAGCCCAGGTCCTGTAAATCATCAGTTGTCATATTGAATTCCTGATATAACAAATTAATTG
>CAKKQI010000394.1 GCA_919901895.1 Candidatus Brocadiaceae bacterium
CGCTAATCGGTTTGGGCGCGGGCGGATTGGCCGGAGCCGGACTCGGTAATTCTGTTCAAAAATTATTTTTTCTTCCGCAGGAACATACTGATTTCATTCTCGCCGTCATTGGAGAAGAAGCGGGATTACTCGGCACCGCCGCGATTATATTTCTTTTTCTCGCCTTACTCTGGCTGGGTTACCGCGTTTTTATGAAAACAGATGACTTGTTCGGCAAATTCCTCGCCCTCGGAATCACTCTGATCATTACCACCCAGGCCATTATGCATACGGCGGTCGTAACCGCTTCTATTCCCAACAAAGGAATCTCTTTACCTTTTATCAGTTTTGGCGGCTCGGCCATTTTTATGATGACTCTCAGCGTGGGCATCCTCATTAATATCGCCAAGCAATCGGAAAAAACCGTATCTTCTTAATTTACCATTTTTCATTTTGCAATTTTCATTCAACCTTGCTATAATCAACAAATATGAAAATTATCTTAGCCGGCGGCGGCACGGGCGGACATCTTTTTCCGGGAATTGCCCTGGCCCAGGAAATTCGGAGCCGGCCAGTCGATTCTGAAATACTTTTCCTCTGCACCAACCGCGAATTTGATCTGAATCAACTCGGGCATTATAATTTTACTTATTATCCCCTGCCTTCACCCCGCTTAAGTTTTTCTCCACTTTTCCCGGTACGGTTGGGTAAAAGTTTATGGCTCTCATTAAAATATTTTAAACGATTTCAACCGGAATTGGTTATCGGACTGGGCGGATATGGTTCGGTCGCACCTCTGGTCGCGGCTTATCTCAAAGGAATCCCGATTGTTTTAATGGAACAAAATTTTTTGCCGGGGAAAATTACCAGATATTTCAGCGGAGCGGCCCGCGAAATTTATGTCCAATGGCCCGGCTCGGAAAAATATTTTAAAGAACCTTCTAAAGTAATAGTCACCGGCAGCCCCATCCGTTCTTTTATCAAGCGGCTGGATCGCGCCACCACCTGCCGTGAATTTAATCTATCGCCTGGCAAGAAAATACTTCTGGTGCTGGGCGGCAGCCAGGGCGCCCACGCTTTAAACCAATTTATGGTTAATCACCTGGAATACCTTAATAATTTTCCCGATAATCTTGCCATTATTCACTTAACCGGTCAGGCGGATTATGAAATGGTCAGGCAGTCTTATGGTGATACCCGGATTGAGCATTGTGTTTTTTCGTTTTGTGAACGGATGGAAGAAGTTTACAGTGTGGCCGACCTGGTGCTAAGCCGGGCGGGCGCTTTAGCGATGGCTGAAATGGCTTACCTGAGATTACCGTCCGTACTGGTCCCTTACCCATCAGCGGCTGATAATCATCAATTTCTCAACGCGCAGGAAGTACAAAAAAAAGACGCCGGCCTTTTAATAGAACAAAAAAACTTGTCGGCCGATACGATGAAATATATTGTGGAAAAAGTATTATTTAATGACGGGTTGCTGCAAAAAATGGCGGAATCGGCCAGGTTGCTGGCCTATCCTGAATCGGCTTCAACTATTTATTTACGAATTACTCAACTAATTACACCAGTTTAGAAAGAATTTTCATAGCTCGTTCGTTATCATTTGTTTTAAAAATAGCGGTGGCCTCGGTGCTTCCCGCATCAGCGCCCGTAGCATAGCAGAATTCAATATCAATACCGGCCTTAGAT
>CAKKQI010000395.1 GCA_919901895.1 Candidatus Brocadiaceae bacterium
ATAAACACTGGTATTAACTGCTTTGAACATCCAGGTAGAGATTATCTCTTTTCCCGGCCCGGTAAAGTTCCGCGCCCAGCCCGGCCACCATCGCCGCGTTATCGGTACAGAGCGCCGGCGGCGGGATAAAAAGATTTAATCCGTTGATCCGGGCCGCCTTCATAAATTTTTGACGCAGGATTTTATTGCAGATCACCCCGCCGCCGAGGATGACGGAACGAAGACGGTCATCGGTCATCGGTGATCCCGACATTCGTCGGGACTCCGCTTCGCTCCGTCGGTAACCGGTAATCGGTAATCGGTAATCGGTAATCGGTGGTTTCACTGATAACTGATGACTGATAACTGATGACTGATGACTGATTACCGATAACTGACTGACTGCTTCCATCACCTTATCCACCAGCGTCTGCGCCACGGTTTCCTGGAAACTGGCGGCAATATCGGGAATGTTAATCCCTTTTTTTAACGGAGTCTGCCTGGAAGCATTCTGTCCTTTGGCGTAATAAAGCACCGCGGTTTTAAGACCACTGAAGCTGAAGTTGAATTGCGCCGCCCAACCAGGTTGGGCGAGCCTCGCCCCTTCGGGGCGGGGAATGATGTTTTGTCCCGTCATCACTTCAGGACGGGCCGCCTTTGGCGAGATTCGCCCCGATGCAACATCAGGGCGAGGAAATTTAATCGCCTGCGGGTTACCCCGCCGGGCGATTTTTTCAATTAACGGCCCGCCCGGATAACCCAACCCCAAAATATGGGCTACTTTATCAAACGCCTCCCCGGCCGCATCGTCCACCGTCCCGCCCAGCCTTACATATATGACAGGCGATTTAACCAGATAAATACTGGTGTGACCGCCGGAAGCAACTAATCCAATCGCGGGATAAGGTAACCGGTGACCGGTAACCGGTAATCGGTAAATTTCACTTGCGACTCGCTTCTGGCTACTCGCGACTGGCAACTTCGGCCGAAGTTGCCAGGCATACAAATGCGCTTCCAGATGATTGACTCCGATTAAAGGAATGTTTAAAGCCAGGCTTAATGACTTGGCTGCGGAAACGCCGATTAAAAGCGCCCCGATTAATCCCGGCGTATGGTTGACCGCAATGGCATCCAGATCCGTTAATTTTTTACCGGATTTCTTCAGCGCCTGATGAATCACCGGTAAAATAGATTCAAGGTGCGCCCGGCCGGCTATCTCCGGCACCACCCCGCCGTAAATTTTGTGCAACTTCGCCTGCGAACGAACGACGTTGGATAAAATTACCGGCCGGCTGACCCCTGAATCACGAGGGGATTCCACCACCGCGGCGGCGGTCTCGTCACAGGAGGTCTCCACCCCTAAACATAAAAATTTTTTAGGCATAGCCACTTAAAATGAAAATTTTAAAATGAAAAATGATAAATGCAAAATTATTTATTTTCCTTTTACATTTTTCATTTTAAATGTTGCATTTTTGTCTTTTCCTGTAGGCACCCCGAAAGCATTCGGGGTGCTTTAATTAAATCGGTATTCTGTTAATTGCAAAAATTGTTTCATTATCTAAATAATAATATTGATAACCGGCCAGATAAAACCGTTTTAATTCAACTTCACGGATTGGGTAACTTTTCATAAATGAATTTATAATCTGAGACGCACGGTTAAAACCGTGCCTACAAATCCTGATTTTTCATCATTAACGCGGCCGCATAACCAGCCCCGAACCCATCATCAATCTTGTCCCGTTATATTTGTAGGCACCCCGAAAGCATTCGGGGCGCCTATAACCGAATAAACCTACGCCAGCAAATTATTCGTCGTTAGATTCCTTGTTTCCTCTAAGCAATTCCACCGCTTTATCCAGTTGGATATCAACCAGCTCCGTTTTCTCATCCGGCCCCGACTGGGGCGGAACGGAGTTTATCCCGTCCCGACTTGGCGGGGCGGGCTTGTCGCTGCGCCCCGATTGGGTCGGGACGGAGTTTATCCCGCTTCCAGCGGGACTGTCGCTGCGCCAGGATTTGAACAATTCCGCTTCCTGTTGAGGCGTCATCTCCAGCAAAATATCGGGGTCTAAACCATAATTTTTGGTGGCGCCGCCGGTTAGGCTAAGGGTTGAATGATCGGTATTTCTCTGGATTGATTTTCCCGAAGGGGTATAATATTGAGCCACGGTTAATTTAACCGCGCTCTTATCTTCCGGAAACGGAATGATCGTCTGCACCGCGGCTTTGCCGTAAGAACGCCCACCTACCAGAATCCCTTTACCATGGTCCTGAACCGCTCCGGCAAATATTTCCGAAGCGCTGGCCGTCCCGTTATTTATTAAAACCACCAGCGGCAAATCGGAACAGGTCGCTTTAGCCGGATCAGCCCTAAATTCCACATCGGTATTTTTATCGGAACGTTCCCGCGTGGAAACAATCACCCCGTTCGGGATAAACCGGTTGGCCAGGTCCACGGCCTGGTTCATTAACCCGCCGCCGTTAAACCTTAAATCAATAATCAATGATTTCAGCCCTTTCTTTTTTAACCCGTCCAGGGCGTCATCAAAAGCCGTCAGCGTCTCCTCCTGAAAAGCCGTAATCCGAATGTAACCAATCTGGTCTGCCTCATCAACAATTTTAGATTCTTTAATACTTTTTAATTTAATCACCTCGCGGGTAACGGCAATTTTTTCCGGTAAACGAGAATCCCGATGAAGAATGGTTAAAATTACCCGGCTGCCGGCCGGTCCGCGAATGAGTTTGGTGCATTCGGACATCGTCAGTTTCGCCACCTCGCTCCCGTCAATCTCCAGGATCCGGTCGCCGGGCTGTAATCCCGCCCTGAAAGCGGCGGTGCCTTCCAGCGGTGTAATGACCGTAAATACCCCGTCTTCAAAAGAAACTTCTATTCCGATACCGGCAAATTCGCTTCCCGAACCAATCTGAAAATCACGGTACTCTTCAGCCGTCAGATAATCACTGTAAGGGTCCAGCCGGTTAAGCATCCCTTTAAAAGCGCTTTCAAAAAGTTTAGCCGAAGAAACATCCTGGACGTAATTATTTTTAATAAAATTATGAATGGTAACTAACTTTTGCAGATTGGCCCTTAGCTCGGCTTCTCCGGTTGGGGTAACAATTGATTCCGGCCCTGATTTTACCGGCGGTTTTTCCGGCCTTGTCCCGCTCTCGGCGGGGGCGGTCTCCTGCGCCTTAAGATAACCAGACGGAATATCCGGTAAAAACATTAACAGAATTGGCGTTAAAGATACCGCCAGTAAAATTAAAATAAGTTTAAATATCTGTTTCATGCGATTCTCCTTAGCCTAAACAGTAATTGGTAATCGGTTATCAGTTGTCGGTAATCAGTAAAGATAGAAGTGATTTGCCTTGTTGCATTTTTATTTTCTACTGATAACTGATCACCGATTACCGATTACTAATTTTTCTCCTGATAACCCGCCTGACCGCCTGCACAATATCTTCCGGCATCAGATGATATTCTTTGAGCAGTTCTTCCGGTGAACCGGATTGCCCGAACCGGTCTTTAATCCCGACCATTTCTATCGGCACGGGATAATGCTGAGCCAGGACTTCGGCCACGGCGCTGCCCAGTCCGCCGGCGACCAGATGTTCTTCCGCCGTAACTACGGCTCCGGTCTTCTGCGCCTGGGTAATAATGGTTTGTTCATCAATCGGTTTGATGGTATGAAAATTAACGACCGCCACATTAATTCCTTCCTGCTTTAATAATTCCGCGGCCTGCAAGGATGAAGCCACCAGATAACCGCAGGTAATGATTGTGGCCGCATTCCCGTTTTCCAGTAAATTAGCCCGTCCGATTATAAAATCATCTTCCGGTGCGGTTACGACCGGCAATTTAGCGCGGGCGAGCCGGATATAAACCGGTCCTTTTAATTCAGCCGCGGCGAAAATTGCTTTCGGAGTCTCCAGCGCATCGGCCGGCACCAGAACGGTCATCCCGGGGATAATCCGCATCAAAGCAAGATCTTCAATTCCCTGGTGTGAAGCGCCATCCGGACCGACTGAAATGCCGCCGTGCGTCGCGATAATTTTGACATTCAGTCCGGCGTAAGCAATAGTATTACGCACCTGTTCCCAGGGCCGGCCGCTGGCAAAAATAGCAAAGGTGCAGGCAAACGGAATTTTTCCGCAGGCGGCCAGCCCGGCTGCGGTATTCATCATATTCGCCTCAGCCACGCCCATATTAAAAAAACGCTCCGGAAACACCTTCGCAAAATCACCGGCTTTGGTTGAACCGGCTAAATCAGCCGAAAGTACCACCACCGCCGGATTTTTCTTGCCCAGGGCCACTAAGGCGTTACCGCAGGCCTCACGGGTGCATTTCAGTTCCATAATGAAAATATCAAAATGCAAAATAATAAATGCCCAATGTAAACTTATTTGTTTTTTTTCGCCGTTATTATCGATTGTCCAATGATCTTAGTTAATTCTTTTGTTTCTTCTAAAAGCGCTGGAAATTCCGGATAAGTATCCGTGATAATATTTGCTTTTTTGATCACGCGTAACCAATACAATGATTCGCGCAATTCTTTTAAGACAATCCGTAATTTATGAATAAAATCAGCCCGGCTTTCCGCACCGCAGGCTTCTTCGTAATTAGCCCCCGGGGAGGTTCCCGAACGGGTTAATTGTCCGGCGATGTAACGTTCCACGGCGGTTTTGTTAAGCCCGACAACTAATTTAATGATTTCTGCCGCAAAATCTAAAAACCGATCTGAAAGGTCGTTCTCTTTATTTTTCATTTTTCAATTTGATTTTTTAATTTTTCATTCAATAAATATCACCCACTTCATTTTGAATTTTTCATTTTGAAATTTGCATTTTGCATTTAATCAGGAAAGTTCCTTCAACGCTGCCGCCGCCTCTTGGGCCGACGGCGTCTTCCCGTGCCACTCCGATTTGTTTTCCATAAAAGAAACGCCCTTGCCTTTAACAGTCCGGGCAATAATAATAGTCGGTTGTCCTTTAATAGTTTCGGCTTTATCCAAGGCGGCGATAATTTCCCGGAAATTATGTCCGTCAATATCAATCACCAGCCAGCCAAAGGCCTGCCATTTCTGAACCACCGGGGCCAGATTCATTATTTTCTCAACGGCCCCGTCAATCTGGTAGCCGTTATAATCCAGGATGGCGCAGAGGTTATCTAATTTATAATGAGCCGCCGCCATCGCCGCTTCCCAAACCTGCCCCTCCTGGCATTCCCCGTCGCCCAGCATAACATAAACCCGGTAATTTTTTTTGTCCAATTGGCCGGCCAGGGCCATTCCGTTGGCGACCGAAAGCCCCTGACCCAACGAACCGCTGGACATTTCCACTCCGGGCGTGCGTTTCATATCAGGATGCCCCTGCAGAATACTGCCGAAATTTCTCAACGTCTCCAATTCTTTAACGGAAAAATAACCGCTCTCGGCTAAAGCGGCATACCAGACCGGACCGGCGTGTCCTTTGGATAGCAGGAAACGGTCGCGGTCAGGCCAGTGCGGGTCTTTCGGATGATGGCGCATTTTATAAAAATAAAGCGCGACCATTAATTCCACGGCTGAAAGCGACCCGCCGGGATGTCCGGACCCGGCCCGGGCCAGCATGGTAATGATCTGACGTCTGATGACTCTGGCTTTTTGCTGAAAGAAATCTATTTTTTTATCTAAATCATTCATGAACGCTTAACGATTATAAAATTAACCATCGGGTGTAAGGTTGCAGGTTTCAAGAAATGAATAAAAATTTATTCCCTGAATTTTTATGGGCAGGGCCGGGATCGAACCGGCGACTCCTGGATTTTCAGTCCAGAGCTCTACCGCTGAGCTACCTACCCAATATCTTCTTTAAAAATCGCCTTCCCACAGCTGACTTAAAATATAATTCTCTCTTACGAGCATCGGCAAAATTTA
>CAKKQI010000396.1 GCA_919901895.1 Candidatus Brocadiaceae bacterium
AGAAAAAGAAAAAGGCGGATTGGGGCGGCGAGAAGAAGTTCTACTGGCAGTGCGACTTGCAGAATGCCAAATTTGTTATCTTTGTCGGTGCCTCGCCTCTTGAAGCCAATTACGGTCCACCATATCGGGCGCCTAAAATTACTGAAGGAGTGTCCACCGGCCGGCTTAAATTCGCAGTGGTAGACCCGCGGTTCTCTAAAACCGCAGCCCTCGCCTATAAATGGCTTCCGGCTAAACCGGGCTCCGAGGGCGCATTGGCGCTCGGTATGATTCGCTGGGTCATGGAAAACGAACGCTACGATAAACGGTATCTGGAAAATGCCAATAAAGCCGCTTCAGCCGAGGATAAAGAGCCGACCTCTACCAACGCCTGCTGGCTGGTGAAACTCAAAGACGGGAAACCGGCTGAATTCCTGCGCGGGTCTGATATCGGGATTGCTAAAGAACAGCGCACCGCCATAGTTAAAGGAAAAGATGGCGAGGAAACAGTTAATTATGAGTTTGACCCGTTCCTGGTCTGGCGTGATGGTAAAGCGGTTACGGTTGACCCGGAAGATACCAAGAATGTGGTGCATGGCGACCTACTGGTCAAGACCGATATCGCGACACTGGACGGCAAAACCGTCTCGGTAAAATCCGGACTGCAACTCTTGCTTGAAGAAGCCCAGAAATATACCATTGAAGAATGGGCTAAGATTTGCGATGTCGCCGCAGGAGATATTGAGGAATTGGCGAAGGAATTTACTTCTCACGGCAAGCAGGCCTGCGCCGATATCCACCGCGGTGTTTCACAGCATAGCAACGGTTTTTATAATGTGCTTGCCTGGAATTCGCTGAATCTTCTGATTGGTAACTATGACTGGCAAGGCGGTTTTGCTCAGGCATCGACCTATGATATTGTCGGCGGTAAAGCCAAGGGGCCATTTGACTTTGGTTCAGGTCTTCACCCAAAGAAACTGAAACCGTTTGGCATCAATATTCTGAGGCATGCTAAATACGAGGATACAACCCTGTTCGCCGGTTATCCGGCAAAGCGCCCCTGGCATACCCACGCGACGGATGTTTATCAGGAAATTCTGCCTTCGGTTGCGGATGCCTATCCCTATCCGGTCAAGGCGTTATTAATGTATATGGCCACCCCGGTCTATGCCTTACCGGCCGGTCAGGTCAATCTGCAGGCGCTAGCTAATGTTAACAAATTGCCGCTTTTTATTGCATCGGATATCGTGGTCGGAACAAGCTCGATGTTTGCCGATTACATTATTCCGGATATTTCTTATCTGGAACGATGGGAATTCCAAGGTTCTCATCCGTCCATAATATGGAAAGTCCAGCCGGTGCGCCAGCCGGTTATTCCGCCCCAGACCGAGAGCGTCAAGGTCTTTGGCGAAGAGATGCCGCTTTGCCTGGAATCGTTTATGTTAGCCGTAGCAGAAAAGATGGGCCTGCCCGGATTCGGCCCGGACGGGCTGGATAAAGGTGTAGCATTGACCAAAATGGACGATTTTTATCTGCGGATGGTTACCAATATTGCCTTCGGTGAAAAACCGGACGGTTCAAGCGCGGTTCCTGATGCCGACGACAAGGAGGAAGCCGTATTCCTAAAAGCCCGCCAGCATTTGCCTAAGACGGTTTTTGACCCTGAGAGATGGCAAAAGATAGCCGGTCCGCACTGGAAAAAGGTCGTTTATGTCCTTAACCGCGGCGGCCGATTCCAGGATTATAAAGACGCCTTTGACGGTAAGCAGCTAAAGAATAAATACGGCAAATTAGTCAATATGTATTCCGAAAAGGTCGCTAAGATAAAGAATTCTATGACCGGTAAGTATTTTCCCGGAATTGCCACCTATCTACCTATTGTGGATTCTGTGGGTAACCCGGTGGTTCATAAAGAAGGCGACCTGCATCTGATTACTTATCGGGAGATATTCCATACCAAGAGCAGAACCTGTGCTAATATCTGGCTGTTGGAACTGCACCCGGAAAATTACTTTCTGCTTAATACAGTTGATGCCAATCGCCTGGGTATTAAAGATGATGATGCGGTTAAAGTGGTCAGCGATTCTAATCCGGAAGGCGTCTGGGACCTGCCTAACTTCCAGAAAATCCCGATGCTTGGTAAGGTTAAAGTTATAGAAGGCATCAGACCAGGCGTAGTCGCCTTCTCGTTGGGACACGGTAACTGGGGTTACAATGCCTACGATACTGTGATTGACGGCCAGGTTCTTAAAGGCGAACCGCACCGGGGCAAAGGCGTGCACGCAAACGCCGCAATGATGATTGACCCGCATCTGAAGAATGTCTCGCTCCAGGATGTCGTCGGCGGCAGCGTTTGTTTCTACGACAGCCCGGTAAGATTGCAAAAAGTCAGCGTTTAATTTTAATCCCCCTTATTAAAGAGGGAGATTGGTCATTCCCCGG
Source organism: Candidatus Brocadiaceae bacterium (assembly GCA_919901895.1). Lineage (GTDB taxonomy): Bacteria > Planctomycetota > MHYJ01 > JACQXL01 > CAKKQI01 > CAKKQI01. Next base: position 2,422 of record CAKKQI010000396.1, read on the forward strand.
CTTGACCGGGAAATCCAGAGGTTTGGTTGAATAAATAGAAAAACCGGATTAAACTTGTTTTTCCTGAAAACCCAGCGGGAAAAAGCAACCCGGTTTCTTCGTATAGCCCTATCCTCCGCCCCGCTCTTTTGGCGCTAGGTTCTGCGAAGCGCTCCGGCTTAGCAGAGGCACCAAAAGGGCGGGGCGAGGAAACACCCTCCGAGGTAACATCGGGGGGTGTTTTTTTATTAGATGAGGTAACGTTTTTCATTGTGTTAGTTAACTTCAATGATATAATGATTAAATTATGACAAAACAAGAATTCTATCGGCGCATAACCAATTCTAAAAAAGATTTAATTAAGGAGTTTCTGGGGATTCTTCACAAATTACGGATACCGTACTGCGTTATCGGCGGGGTCGCCTTAAATGCCTATTGTGAACCGATGGTGACCCTTGATTTTGATTGCGTTCTTCACTTTGATGCCATTAGCGTAATAAAAAAAGAACTGTTGCAAAAAGGATTCCGAATAAAAACACACCCTTATACATGGGAAATTACTCGTAAAGGTTCAGACGTTCGGATACAGCTACAACGCGATCAGAGATATCAAAAATTTATAAAAAAAGCAATTAAACGCGAAGTTCTGGGTTATCAGATGAAAGTGGCTCAGAAGAAAGATTTACTCAAAGGTAAAATCTGGGCCTATTGCGACCCGACCCGGAACACGTTAAAACGCGAGAAAGATCGGCTTGATATCAGACGCCTGATAAGCAAATATCCATCCCTGAAAAAAAAATAATGAGACATCGTAACAATTTGTTATCCGCAAACGAAAAACTAATGATTTGGCTCGAATTATGTGATTTTTGCTTCGGATTAATGGATTCAGGATTTAAATCACCTCTTTCTCGTCAAACAAAACAGCCAAGCCGATAAACATTAATTATTTGACAAAATAAAAAAAGTATTTATCCTATACATAAATTTTACTGCGTAAAATTTATATTTATTTATGATTGAAATTTCCCATCTCACCAAACGGTTTGCCGGGACAGCCGCGGTCAACGACATCTCCTTCCGGGTAGAACAAGGTGAAATCCTCGGTTTTCTCGGACCCAACGGGGCCGGTAAAACTACCACCATGAGAATTCTTGCCTCTTTTAGTGCACCCACTGAAGGAAACGTTACGATCGGCGGCTATAACGTAGTTACCCAGTCATTAGCCGTCCGTAAACTGCTGGGTTATTTGCCGGAAAACGTTCCGCTTTATCCGGAAATGCGGATTAATGAATATTTGCAATTCCGGGCCAAATTAAAAGGTGTTCCGCGCCGGGAACGCACCGGACGCATTAACCAGGTCCTGGACCAATGCGGTCTGCCGGACGTGCGC
>CAKKQI010000397.1 GCA_919901895.1 Candidatus Brocadiaceae bacterium
GACGCGCTCAACCGGCTCCAATCCCTGAAAGACGGACTCGGCAAAACCGAATACTTTGCATACGATGCCGTCAGCAACCTCGCCAACAAAAAATGGGTAATCCAACCCAGGAAAGAATTGATTTTTTTTATAAAATTGATAAGATAAATGAATAAATTGCGTAATAAAAGGAGGATTTTCCGATTATGCCGACTTATGAATACGAATGCACTGTTTGCGGACATGCTTTTGAGCAATTCCAATCCATAACCGCGCCACCGGTTAAACAATGCCCGGTCTGCCGGAAAAAAGTCCGCCGGCTGATTGGGGGCGGCTCGGCCTTACTTTTTAAGGGTTCCGGATTTTATATTACCGATTACCGGAGTAAGGGTTATCAGGAAAAATCATCGCAGGAAAAAAAGGATCAGGAGGCTAAGATTGACGCTAAGCCTGAAAGTAAGACCGAGGTTAAGACAGAGACCAAAAATAAACCTAAACCGACTAAATAAAATATATGCCGACTTATCAATATCAATCAGTCCAGCCAGGGCGGGGCGGGCGAAAAAAAAACTGTGATTTTTGCCGAACCGGTTTTGAGATAATTCAGCGAATGAGCGACTCACCGTTACAGAAATGTCCGGAATGCGGCGAGGCGATTACACGGATCATTTCGGCTTGTAACGTTAATACCAGAATCATCAGCAATAAAATACTTTTAAGCGACAATAATCTTAAAAAACACGGGTTTACCAAACTGGTTAAAGAAAGCAAGGGAAAATACCGTAAAATTATTTAAACCCAGCCAATGCAAAGACTCATCGCTTTTTTAGGGATTAATAAAAGTATCGGGGTAATGGTGGCGGTGGTGATCTTTGTTGGCCTGGGCGAAAAAATGGCGGAACGTTTCCTGCCGATTTACCTGCTGGCTCTCGGCGGTTCCACCTTTTCGGTTGGTTTCCTTAACGCACTTGATAATTTTCTCTCAGCCCTATATTCCTTTCCGGGTGGTTATCTCAGCCATAAAATAGGCTACAAAAAAGCGCTCATCCTTTTTACTCTAGTGTCAATGTTTGGTTACGCCATTGTAATAATTATTCCCAGATGGGAAGCCGTTTTAATCGGGGCCATCTTTTTTATCGCCTGGACCGCGGTTTCGTTGCCCGCGATCATGAGTCTAATTGCCACAACCATGCGAAAAGATAAAAGAACGATGGGAGTTTCCGTCCATTCTTTTGTGCGGAGAATCCCGATGGCCCTCGGCCCCGTTCTGGGAGGACTTTTCATCGGATGGTATGGTGAAGTTAACGGTATCAAGATTGCCTTTGCCGCGGCCTTCGTTCTCGGTCTTATTGCCATAGTATTGATTAGATATTTGATGGAAGATGACTTTACCAATAATAATGCAAAGGATATCAGATTTTCGGCGGTGATAAGAAAATTTAATCCCTCTTTGGTAAATCTCTTAATATCGGACATTCTTATCCGTTTTGCCGAGCAAATACCCTATGCCTTTGTGGTTATCTGGGTTATTAAGAACAATAATGTTTCTCCTTTTGAGTTTGGCCTATTAACCGTTGTTGAGATGGTTACGGCGATGCTGGTCTATATCCCGGTGGCTTACTATGCCGACCGGCATACCAAAAAACCGTTTGTACTAATTACCTTTGTATTTTTTACTATTTTCCCTCTGATCCTGTGTTATTCTAAAACTTTTCCGATACTGGTGGTTGCTTTTA
>CAKKQI010000398.1 GCA_919901895.1 Candidatus Brocadiaceae bacterium
AATCACCCCGCGGACCACCTCGCCTTGTTTAAGGGTGCTGCTGGGGATGATTTTTTTTACCGAACCGATGACGATACTACCGACGTGTCCGTAACGGCGCCGGCTACCGCCCAGGACCTGGATACAGCCGACTATTTTCGCTCCGGTATTATCCGCGACCGTTAACTTGGTTCGCATCATTATCATAAGAGTGCTCCGTACTTTTTTTGAGGATCCGGACTAAACGCCAGCGTTTGGTTTTACTCCAGGGCCGCGTTTCCATAATTTCTACTTCGTCTCCGGTTTTACCTTCATTTTTTTCGTCATGAACTTTATAAACTATTCGTTGTCTGATAAATTTGCCGAAGACCGGATGCTGTTTGCGTTTTTCCGAGGCAACGGTAACGGTTTTATCCATCAGGTCTTTTATGACAATCCCGGTTTTGGTTTTTACTTTATGGCCTTTCATCGGTACCTCAATAATATGGTTATACTAAATTATGCAAAAAATGTGATTATAACAAAAACAAATAAAATGTCCATATTTTTAGTAAAAAATTTTATATTTTTTGCTAAAAATATCCAAATGACATTTTTCCGCGAAAAATGTCATTCCCACTCAATGGTGCCCGGCGGTTTAGAAGTGATGTCAAAAACGACCCGGTTGATGCCTTTGACTTCGCCGGTGATACGGGATGAGATTTTCTGAAGTAAATCAGCAGGTAATCTGGCCCAATCAGCGGTCATTCCGTCGGTGCTTTCCACGATTCTTAAAGCAATGGTATTTTCATAAGTCCGTTCGTCACCCATTACCCCAACAGAACTAACCGGTAATAAGATGGCAAAGTATTGCCAGAGCCGGTCGCCCAGTCCGCTTCGGGTGATTTCCTCCCGGACCACGGCATCGGCCCGGCGGAGAATAGCCAGTCTTTCAGGGGTGATTTTTCCGAGTATCCGGACGGCCAGTCCGGGTCCCGGGAACGGCTGACGTTTAATAAATTCATCAGGCAATTCCAAAGCCCGGCCTAAGCGGCGGACTTCATCTTTAAAAAGATATTTTAACGGTTCCACCAGTTTGAACTTTAATTGGGCGGGCAGGCCGCCGACGTTATGATGGCTTTTAATCCGGGCGGTCGGTCCCCGCCCCGATGCAACATCGGGGCGAGGCTCGCCCTCAAAGGAGGCGGCGCCCCCGCTTTCAATCACATCAGGATAAAGCGTTCCCTGGGCCAGATAGTCCACCCGGCCTAATTGCTGCGAGGCTGCTTTGAAAACCTCAATAAATTTATGCCCGATTATCTTGCGTTTCTTTTCAGGGTCAATGACTCCTTTTAATTTTTTTAAAAAACGTTCGGTCGCATCAACAAAAATAAGTTTTATTGATAAATTTTTACGGAAAATACGAATAACCTCTTTGGCTTCATCCTGTCTTAATAAGCCGTTATCCACAAAGATACAGGTTAAATGCCGTCCGATGGCGCGTTGGATTAGCACAGCCGTAACAACCGAGTCAATTCCGCCGGAAAGCCCGCAAACTACTTTTCCCGAACCGACTTCCTGACGGATTCGGTTGACCGCCTCAGTGAGATACGATTTCATCCGCCATTGACCGGAACACTTACATATAGTATAAAGAAAATTGCGGATGATTTTACTTCCCTGATGAGTATGGGCCACTTCCGGGTGGAATTGGACGCCGTAGAAGGGGAGTTTCCGGTGTTTGATGGCTGAATAAGGTGAAGTTTCGGTTCGGGCTAACGGCTTAAAATGTCCGGAAATTTTAGAAACCTGGTCGCCGTGGCTCATCCAGACGGTCAGGTGGGGTGGTAAACCGGCAAAAAGGCCGGTCCGGTTTAAAATACGGCATTGGGTATGTCCGTATTCGCGTGAGCGGGCGGGTGAAACCCGGCCGCCCAGAAGTAATGCCCCTAACTGCATTCCGTAACAGATACCCAGGATAGGAATGCCCAGTTCAAATATTTTTTTATCAAGTCGGGGGGCGCCTGGCGCGTAAACGCTGGCCGGACCACCACTGAAGATAATCCCTTTCGGCCGGAGCGCCGCAATTTTTCCCAGTGGAGTATTAAACGGCCAGATTTCGCAGTAAACGTTATTTTCCCTGACCCGCCGGGCGATTAACTGGCTGTACTGCGCCCCGAAATCAAGAACTAAAATCATTTCCGGTCGTTTTAAATCTGACATAAATTGAATCCTGATTTCTCGTCGTAGGTTAAAAAATGACCGGTTTGTTCCGACCAGAGCCCCAGGGTAAAAAGTAACTTATTCTGGTCCGGAGATGTTTTAATAATTTTCCGGCCGGCGTGATGAATATGTCCGCAGATAATCACGTCGTATCCTTTATCAAAATAAGACCGGACGGTTTTTAAGACGATGGCTCGTGTCTGTTCCGGTTTTTGGGCGACTAATTTAGCGCTTAACCGGCGCAATCCGGAGCCGATGCCGTAGCCAGCCGTGCGGGGCAGGGACTGATAGGCGGATTGAACCAGTCTGGTCCTGGCCAGCCGGCGGTAAGAAGTATAGCCGGTATCGTTGGTGCAAAGCAAATCACCGTGCGTCAGCCAGACTTTTTGGTCGCCGAGTTTTATGATAGCGTTATCACCCAGTACGTTTACGCCGGTTGCTTGGGAAAATTCCCGTCCGATCTGAAAATCGCGGTTCCCGTGGATAAAATTTATGGTTAATTCTTCCCGGGTTAATTTTTTTAATTGCTTGAGTACTTCAGAATGGTCGGGTAAATCAATATGTTTCGGCCCGATCCAGAAATCAAACAGGTCGCCCAGGATATATAAAACGGTTTCTTTATTTTTCGGCAGTGAGGCCAGAAAATCCAGGAATTTTTTGGTTCGGCCCGGATTTTTAGGGTTCAGATGCACATCCGCCAGAAAAATATAATGTTTAAAAATCTTGTCCGTTTGGTTCATTATAATGACTGTTCTGTGCTAAGACTATATTTTATCTGTACTTATCGGCGTTAACTGGTGCTATCTTATCACATAATTTTCTACAAAGGTCGTATCAATCTGGCCTTCCACAAAGCGTGAATGTCCGAAAATGGCCAGGTGCAGCGGGATGGTGGTTTTAATTCCTTCAATGACGAATTCTTCCAGGGCGCGCTTCATTGCTTTGATTGATTTATCACGCGTGTCGCGATAAACGATTAATTTGGCTATGAGCGAGTCGTAATAAGGGCTGATTTCATATCCTTGATAAAGATGGGAATCAACCCGGACGCCCGGGCCGCCCGGCTGGTAATATTTTGTAATCTTCCCGGTGCTGGGGCGAAAGCCGTCCGTCGGGTCTTCCGCATTAATCCGGCATTCCATCGCATGGCCGTTAAGAGTTACCCGTTCCTGCGGAATATCCAGTTTTTCGCCGGCGGCTATCTGGATTTGCTTGCGGACCAGGTCAATTCCGGTTACCATCTCGGTGACCGGGTGTTCCACCTGGATTCGTCCGTTCATTTCAATAAAATAAAAATTATCATTTTTATCAAGCAGGAATTCCACGGTGCCGGCGTTATTATAATTGATGGCTCTGGCGATTTTTTTAGCCGCTGCGCCTATTTTTTCTCTCAAGTCCGGCGCCAGAACCGGCGAAGGAGATTCTTCAACTAATTTCTGGTGTCTCCGCTGGAGCGAGCAATCGCGTTCACCTAGATGAATCATATTTCCGTAATTATCAGCCAGGATTTGGAATTCAATATGCCGGGAATTTTCGATATATTTTTCCATATAAATGTCGCTTTCCTTAAAAGCCGATTTGGCTTCTGATTGGACGACTAGGAAAGAGTTGATTAAACTCATATCGTTATGGGCGACGCGCATCCCGCGTCCGCCGCCGCCCCGGGCTGCTTTGAGGATTACCGGAAAACCAATCTGGTGAGCAATCCGCACCGCTTCATTTTCATCTTTAAGCGGCGTATCGCTTCCGGGCAGAAGTGGTACTCCGCAACTTTTAGCCACGCTTCTGGTTTGGATTTTGTCGCTGACCGCTTTAGAGGCGGACGGTTTTGGACCGATGAAAATAATATTACACGATTCGCAGACTTCAGCGAAATGGACGTTTTCGGAAAGAAAGCCGTAGCCGGGGTGGATGGCTTCAACATCGGTGATTTCCGCCGCGCTGATGATTTTGGACATATCCAGGTAACTCTTAGCGGCCGGGGCCGGACCGATGCAGATTTTTTCCGTGGCATAGTTTAAATAAATGGCATCACGGTCCGCTTCGGAATAAACGGCGACGGTCTCGATGCCCATCTCGTTGCAGGCCCGGATAATCCGTAAGGCAATTTCACCGCGGTTGGCTACTAAAATACGTGAGAACATATAATTATTTTAAGGCGAAGGTCAACGAGGATAAACCTCCCGCCGAAGGACGGATGAGTCTCAGGCTGATATCGTATCGGTATACTTCTTTGAAACATTATCTTGAATGAAATCTTAAAAAGTTTCCGATCTTAATGAAGATTATAAGATAAGATAATGTTGTAGTCAAGAGAAAAGAGATTCCTGACGATAGGTAGACTCGCTTACTCTTCTTCTGGCGGAGCCTAACGAAGAGGCCCGGTGGTCAAGAAATCACTGGTTTGTTGAATAACTCATTAGACTAATCGTTATACTTATATCAACATAAGCAAAATCCCCAGACCGGCAAAAAATATAATCATTAACACCTTGCGCACAACCAGATTCTTCCGGGAAAATTCACTTAATTTCCGGGAACTAATCCCAAAATAGGCCAGGATGAATATTATTATCAACGGCACAATAAACATTAAATTATACAAAACTAGATAAAATACCGCGTTTACTTTTAATTCCGGCTCCTTGAGCACAAATACGATAGTCGGCAGGTAAACCTGTCCGGTGCAAACTGCTTCAAACAGGGTCACCAGAAAACCGGTAACCAGCGCACCCAATATCAACCGCCCCGGTTTGACGTTCTTCCTGATAACCGTATGGATCCTCTGTTTTAACGAAAGCGGTAATTGAAGGATTATCCCCTGCCCCCGTTTGGTTCTCAAATAAACCACCAGATCATACAAACTCAATCCGGCCAGGATAAAAACCATCACCACCATCACATAAAGAATAATCCGGTTGAGCAGGTGATAACTTGAGAAGGCCTGAATGGTTTTAAAAATACCGATGCCTAAAAATAAATAAGTGGCGAAAACGGCTAAGGTATAAAATATGCCCACCATGATAATTTCCCGTTTACCCCGGCCGACAAAGGTCAGAAAAGAGATAAAAAAAATAATCGTGGCAAAGGCACAGGGGTTTATCCCATCTAACAGTCCTGCTCCCATCAACGCCAGCGTGCTAAATGATTTAAAACGGTTTCTGATGCTTCCCTCTCCGTCTACCCCGTCCGTCACTAACTCAATTGAGACCGTTGTAAAATCAGTCCCGCCCCGGCTGGATAACACCTGTTCTATTGTGCCATCCAGTTTATTGATAATCTCTTTGGAACCGGCCAGGTATTGCGGGCCGGCAAAGACCAGGACAGACGAATTTCCTTTGACATGGTATTTCTTTTCCAGTTGCATCAGGAACTCGTAGTTCTTTAAGTCCGCAAGGTCAAATCTCCTGAGCCAGATTTTAGCGCCGTATTTTTGCTCAATGGCTGGAAAGAGTTTTTTCTCTATCTCATAACACCCGCCGCAACCGAACGAGTAAAAATAAAGCACCGGCAAGGCCTTTTTGTCAGGCGGTATCCCCGGGCCGACTAATAAACCGTCTAATTTTTTTAAGACCTCATCCGGTCCGATAAAAGACTCATCACCTATAAACATTTCCACATCAGAATACCGGCGCACCTGGTATTCCTTTTCAAATTGGCTAAAGAGACGGTAAGAATCAAGATGGCTGGTCAGATGATCCTGGATTGTGATGGTCGGATGTTTATTCTGGACTTCCTGCAGTTTCTGCCGGATGAGTTCATAATCAACCGCTGTCTTGGTCCGGAAGAACACTATCTCGGAAGCGCCCAGTCCGAATCCCTTGCCTTTAATCTTGCCGGTCACGTTAAAGCGGGCAATCGGTTTGGTCTGGTTATTAATATGCAGGTAGGCAAAAATCGTGAAGCGGGCGTTCAGGGTCTGGTCCGGTTGTAATTTAAGTAAGACCGTTCCGCCGTCTTTCAAATCTTTCTTGGTTATCTCTGCATTAAGACATTCGCAGGAGGGCCGCACCTGGGTGATTTCCCCAATGCCTTCCGGTATTTTAACCGTTACCGGCTGTTGATAAAGTTTACCAATCTCCACCTCGCCGGCATTCCATTCGGCTGGGTTAAGTTGAATAGTCGGTTGGGCGATTAGAAGACGCGGAAAAAATATTAGAAGACTTATGAGCGGATATTGTATTATTTTATTCATTAATGCTATTATATAATCCATTTTTGTAAAATTCAATTAAATTAATGCCGGCCTTAATGCTCAATGGTCGTTAGAATGTTATTAAAATAACTCTGGAGGGTTTATGATTAAACAAGTTTTAATTTCGGTAATCTATCTGATGGATTATTGGCTTGGTCGGATTTTTTATGCCGGCTGTTTGTTACTGGGAAAATTTTCAAAATATGTCGCTTCTGTAAAACAAGCCATCTTCTTTAAAGAAACCAATCTTTTAGAAATTTATCACCTGAGGGATGAAGTCCGAAGGCTTAAATTTGCGAATACGGTGATGCGACAGGAATTGAACCGGGTTAAAACTAAACGTCCTTGCCTCTGTAAGAAGTTGCGAATAATTTATTTTAAACTGCGGTTTAGTGTTTCCTTGCGCAAGGCTAGAGAATATTTACCCATCTCCAAAGCATCCGTTATCAATTATCTTAACCAACTCCAGGGCGGCATTTCCAATCTGGTATCTCGCCGGCGTGGCTATTATACTTCCCCTCATCGGACACCGGTCCGGATTGCTTCTTTAATCTGGGAAATCCATCGGGATAACCCATACTGGGGCCGCTGGAAGATTGCTTTGGCAATCTGGAAAATCGGCGTCTATGTTTCTCCGTCCACCGTTCGGAATATCTTAAACTCGCCTAAACCGGATTACCGAAGCCACCATAAAAAAGAAAAGCCGGTTAAAGCCAGGGCGATTAACGGCCAATATCCCAATCACATCTGGAGTATTGACCTGACTACAGTTTATGTCTGGTTTAAACCATTATATATTTTAGCCGTTCTGGACCATTATTCAAGAAAGGTAACGGTTCTGACGACCACCTTCAATCCCACCGCCGAGTGGGTGATAAAAAAATTAAAAGAAACGATTCTACTATGCGACAAGCCCCGATATTATCGGGGCAAGCCGAAACATTTAATCAGCGACTACGGGACACAGTTTACCGCGGGTGATTTCAAGGAATTCGTAAAAGAAACTGGGATCCATCACCGTTATGCAAAGATTAGTAAAGCCAACGGAAACAGTAAGGTGGAACGATTTTTTCTTTCGTTAAAATACGAATTCTTAAATCTTTTCCTGTTTTTCTCCCAGGCAAAAGTGGACCGGTTGTTAAAAGAATATCTGGTTTATTATAACGAACATCGGCCGCATGAGGCATTAGACGGCCAGACTCCGGAGGAGGTTTATTTGCGTAAGCCGAGAGACAAACCAACGAAAGACGCCAAAATCATAAAAGGTAAAATTGAAAAAATGACTTTGGGTGAGGGCTTGCTGAATTACTACCGCTTAAAGGACGCGGCTTAATTTTTAAGAAAAATTGTCATCCTATTTTTCTGCGGTAGCAGTATTGCCTGAAATGACGTTTAGACGATTTTTGGTTCCAAACCTACCGAGAAATGATTCCGAGGCGGGACCTTCTGATAATTCCTCTCTTTTGAAATGCTATTTTAAATGAAATTAAGGCGTGATTTTGCTGGTCAAGAAGTCACTGAACAAGGACATAGAGGTTAACAGGGACAGGCAGAGACCATTACTCTTATATCGTCAGAAGACTA
>CAKKQI010000399.1 GCA_919901895.1 Candidatus Brocadiaceae bacterium
GAATAGGATTATCAGTGATCGCCTGTTTTAATTGTTCCGGATTGGTGAAGACACTTAATTTTTTTTCCGGACCTGCCCCGATTGCATCGGGGCCTGTCCCGATTATTTCGGGAAATGATTCTGAAGCGTTTGGATCAGAGCTGTAATTTTCAGGCGGGGTAAACGAGTGATCATCTTTTTGCTGGAGACGGCTGAAGACGATTAATCCAACCACCAATATCATCAGCCCGATATAAAAAATTTCACGAAGTTGTTCGCGGGAATAAGTCATAGTCAATAATCAATTCTATCGCCAAAGGCGATCCGCCTTCCGCCTTAGGCGGAGCGGAAAGAATTGAGTTACCTCGGATTATTTCCGGTCGCTGGTTAAACCTTAAAATTCTTAAGTCGTTCTATGGCTTGGGCAATCCGTTTTTTATCCTGGGTCAGAGCGAACCTGATGTAACCTTCCCCTTGCGCCCCAAAGCCAATCCCCGGCGTGGTGCTGATATAATATTTTTCTAACAGACGCTTACTCATCTGGAGCGAAGAATCGCAGCCCGGCACTTCGGCCCAGAGATAAAAAGTGGCCTGCGGTTTTTGAACGCGCCAGCCGAGTGCGGTTAAACCGTCCGCAAGAATATCACGCCGTTCCTGATAAATTTTTCTTATTCGTTCAACCACCGGCGCGCCTTTTTTAAGCGCCAGACTGCAAACTTTCTGAAAAGCCATAAAAACACCGGAATCAAGATTAGTTTTAAGCCGTCCCACGGCCTGCACGACTTCGGCCCGGCCGGCTACCCACCCCACCCGCCAGCCGGCAATGTTAAACGTCTTGGTAAACGAACAGGTCTCAACGCCGACTTCCTTGGCGCCCGGAATTTCTAAAAAAGAAACCGGCCGTTCGCCGTAATAAATTTCCGAATAAGCGCTATCCTGACAGACAATAATGTTGTATTTCCGGGCAAACTTTATCACCTCTTCATAAAAACGCCGGGTAGCTACCGCTCCGGTGGGATTATTGGGATAGTTTAAAAACATCAATTTGGCCCGACGCGCCACCGATGGTTTAATCGCTGATAA
>CAKKQI010000400.1 GCA_919901895.1 Candidatus Brocadiaceae bacterium
TTTAAAAAAGATGCACCCAGTGGCACCGCTAAAAAATTAGCCGCAGCTGTCAATTCCGTTTTCCCAGGGAAAAATATACCAACCCATGCCATCCGGGTGGGAGATGTCGTGGGCGAGCATAAAATTATTTTTGGAACTATAGGAGAACGAATTGAATTAGGGCATTTTGCTCAAACCCGCGATACTTTTGCTTATGGAGCCATTAAAACCGGGCTCTGGCTCGCCCACGCTAAACCGGGATTTTATACGATGGATGATATTCTACAATAAAGAAAGGATTTTAATATGTTGTTTAAAAAAACAAACCGCATTCTGCTGTTGATTATTTTACTGATGGGTTGCATTCATTCCATTCCTCCTGTAGTGAGCAAAGCCGAACTATCCGCCAATCCGGAACCGGATAATCTGACGGCTTCCGATTCAACGGACCGGTTATCAGCCGGTTGGGTGGAAAAAATACAAGATATCCCGCCGCAGGAATTAGCCGGTAAAATTTTTGATACAGCCCAACAGAAATTTGTTGATTTTAAAACAATGATGAAGGATTTAGAAAGCGCCCGGGTAGTCTATGTGGGCGAAACGCATGATAATCTGACGCACCACCAGAATCAGGGAAAAGTCTTAAAAGCGCTTTATGAAACCAATCAAGACCTGGCGATCGGAATGGAGATGTTCCAGCGTCCCTACCAAACTCATCTGGATAACTATATTGCCCGTAAATTATCGGAAAATGACCTGTTGGAGAAAACCGAATACCAGGCCCGCTGGGGATTTAACTGGAAAATGTATCGTCCGTTAGTTAGTTTCGCCTATGACAAAAATTTAAAAGTAATTGCTTTGAATGCCCCGGCTGAAGTAAACCGTCGAGTCGCCCGGGTCGGGCTTAAAGGACTGCTTCCGGAAGAACGGTCAATGTTACCGGAGGAAATTAATACTACCGACCAAGGTCATCGCGATTATGTTTCAAAAATATTTAAATCTCATCTGGGAACAGGAATGACCCCTTTTACCGAAGAAGATTTTTCCAATTTTTACGAAGGACAATGCGTCTGGGAAGATACGATGGCTGATTCGATCGCCCGTTATTTTAAAACAGACGAACGCGTTTCATCCCGGATGCTTATTATTGTCGGCAGCGGTCATGTCATTTACCGTTTTGGTATTCCCCAACGAGCGGCCCGGCGCACCGGCCTGTCTTATAAAACTATTGTTTTAATGGAAGCCGGCACGGCTCAGGCGAATGAATTGCTGAAAGATAGCAAAAACAAGGCTTTTAACAATCCAGGAGATTATCTCTGGTTTACCGAAATTAATAAATTTAAAGACGCCATTATTGGCTTCAGAGCCGGTCTGCCGCAACCGGGGCAGAACGGTATTTTAATTGAATCAATTGACCCCTCTGTTCCGGCCGCCAAAACCGATTTAAAAAAAGGTGACTTGCTAATTGCCATTGATGAACAAACAGTAAAAAAACTGGACGATTTGCGTAATGTTTTGACAAATAAAAAAACCGGTGATATAGTAGAACTCATTGTTTTGAGAGATAATAAAAAACATAAAATAAAAGTAGAATTAACGTCACGGTAATAGCATCCCGCTTAAGCGGGATAAGGAGAGGGGTATGAGTACCACTAAAAGAGATATTGCCAATCTGTTATCCGATAAATATCGGGTTTCACAAGTGGATAGCAAAAAAATTGTTCAGGGAACTTTTGATATGATTATTGAGACATTATTGAAAAAAGGCCGGATTGAACTCGGTTGGTTGATTCCAGGATCCATTGGGGAAA
>CAKKQI010000401.1 GCA_919901895.1 Candidatus Brocadiaceae bacterium
CTGCTATTATTTTTAATGGGGGCCTCTTGCAGTAAACGTAAACCAACCGGGACTGCTAAAGAAACAATCAAAATTATTTCCAGTTTACCGATGCAAGGCAGCGCCCTGGCCCAAACCCAGAGTATGGTTAACGGAATCAAAATGGCCCTGGAAGAAGTTTCTTACGAAATAGCGGGTTATAAAATTGTTTATGAGTCATGGGACGATGCCACCGCGACAGCCGGTAAATGGGACAGCGCCGAGGAGGCCAAAAATGCTAATAAAGCGGTCCGCGACCCTGACATCATGATTTATATCGGCACCTATAACAGTGGCGCAGCTAAAATTTCAATGCCGATTCTTAATCGCGCCAACGTTTTGATGATTTCACCGGCTAATACTTATGTCGGGTTAACTAAACCGGGGCAAGGGGAATCGGCTGAACCGGCTATTTACCGCCCGTCCGGGAAGATTAATTATTTTAGAATCGTACCGGCTGATGACATTCAGGGCATCGTCGGAGCCGAATGGGCAAAAAAGTTAGGGGTAAAAAAAGTTTATATCCTGGACGACCGGGAATTATACGGCAAAGGCGTAGCCGATGTTTTTGAAAAACACTCCCGGAAAATCGGGCTGGAGGTCCTGGGGCACGAAGGAATTGACCCGAAGGCGCCGGAATATAAAGCCCTGATGACCAAAATCAAAGCCCTTAATCCCGATCTTATTTATTTCGGTGGAACCACCCAGACAAACGGAGGCCAGATTGCCAAAGATATGAAAAACGTCGGGCTTGAAGCGAAATATCTGGTACCGGACGGTTGTTATGAACAGGCGTTTATTACCGCCGCCGGACCGGAAAATTTGAACGGCCTCACCTATGTGACCTTCGGCGGAATTCCTCCCGAGAAACTTACCGGAAAAGGCGCCGAATTTTACAGGCGTTACAAAGATAAATATCAGACCGCACCTGAGGCTTATGCCGTTTATGGTTATGAATCGGCCGGCGTGGCGTTGGAGTCAATCCGGCGGGCCGCCCGGAAAGACCGCCCGGCCATCATTGAAGCCTGCCGGCAAATTAAAAATTTTGATGGCGCGCTCGGTCTCTGGAGTTTTGATGAAAACGGCGATACTTCTTTAACCACGATGTCCGGACAAATTGTTCGGGACGGTAAATTTCAATTTGCGGAAGTTTTAAGTATTAACTCCGCTGCTCCTCAATAAAAACTAATCTTGTAAAATGACTTTTTTTGAACTAATCTGCCAGCAGTTAATTAACGGTTTGACTTTAGGTTCTGTCATCGCCCTGATTGCCCTGGGCTATACAATGGTGTACGGGATTATCCAATTAATCAACTTTGCCCATGGCGACCTTTATATGCTGGGTACCTTTTTTGCGCTTACTCTGGTAGCCGGCTTGCCGGCAACCGTCTTCAATAACTATTTTTTCCTTTTTTTAATTCTGGTTGGAGTCCTTCTTTTCACCAGTTTTTTTACCGCCACGGTTAATTTTTCCATTGAAAAACTGGTTTATAAACCACTGCGCCGCGCCCCGCGGCTAACCTTGCTTGTTTCAGCCATCGGTGTTTCTTTCATTCTGCAGAATATCGGTCTGTTCTGGGGTGGATTACCATTAGACTTAATGGGTAACAGCGCGGCCGCTCCCAAAAGTTTTCCGGATTTAATCCCAAAAATAAACTTATTGCCTTTATTGGGCCTTGAAACAATGGTTAGGTTTTCTCTTAAAGACCTGGTGGTCATCCTGGTAACTTTCCCTTTAATGTCCGGTCTATACCTATTTGTTAAATACA
>CAKKQI010000402.1 GCA_919901895.1 Candidatus Brocadiaceae bacterium
TTTTTAACCAGCGGGGTGGATATTACTGATTATGAATTAAAACTGGGCTGGTTTAATAAACGAAGAGAATTTACTCTGGGCTATCGCTCTTTAGTAAACTCGCAGGATGAGGACCTGAGTGGCCCGATCGTCGGTTTTGCCTGGTGGTTTTAATAATATTGTCGGACATAAAGATTTAGATGTCGTGGCAATCCCGACATAACGTTGGGGCCGGCTCTTTACGGATATAAGCAAACCCCGTGGGTTTTTATTTCTCTGATAATCTGCGTTTTTTCGGCCTGCCATTCCTCTGGCGTAAGACACAATGGCTCTAAAACATACTCGGCGTCCCAACAACTTAAAACCACATCAAACCTTTCCCAATTTGATTTTTTGACGCAATCTGTTTAAAAAACCCGTTAATTATGGTTTGCTCGTACGGTATTGGTCGCAAAACTTTAGAATCGTATTCAAGCATTGCTCTAATTCCTCTATTTTATTTTAATGATCTATAATCCATTCGAGAAAGTCAATGATTTTTCTTGATATTAAAATATCATAATATTACACTATAACTGTTATGATTAAACCTATCAATATCGCCGTGTTATTATCCGGTTCCGGCCGAACCCTGCAGAATTTCATTGACCTGATTGACCAAAAAAAACTGGCGGCCGGAATCCAGGCAGTCATCAGTTCCAAAGAAGGTGCTTACGGACTGGAACGGGCAAAAAAACATAATATTCCCAATTACCTCATCCCGCGTAAAAATTACCAATCAACCGAAGAATTCAGTGAAGCGATTAATCAGGTCCTGAAAAAACATCCGGTTGATTTAATCGTCATGGCCGGTTTTATCCACCTTTACAAAATCCCGCCTGAATATCAAGGCAAGGTTATGAATATCCACCCGGCGCTTTTACCGGCTTTCGGCGGCAAAGGTTATTATACCGATAAAGTTCATCAGGCCGTGCTGAAATCAGGCGCCCGGACTTCCGGTTGCACCGTCCATTTTGCCGATAATGCCTATGACCGCGGACCGATTATCATCCAGAAAGTCATCCCGGTTTTAGATAACGATACGCCGGAAACTTTAGCCGAACGGGTTTTCCAGCAGGAATGCCTGGCCTATCCAGAAGCCATCCAACTTTTCGCCGAAGGCCGGTTAAAAATAGAAGGCCAGCTGGTTAAAATATTACCTATTCACGCTACTTCCACCCTCCGTAGTCCCGATAAAATCAGGACGGAGGACGAGTAGCCTTCGCAGAGTTAGTAAATGAAATTATTAGACTTGTCCAGATTATTTCGGGAAGCAATTTATAATCACTCCCCTATTTTTATCCAGAATTTATTGCTTTCCGCTTATGGTGCTTGCCTTCATCGCCAGCGATACCACGGCGCGGCCGGGGAATACACCCGGCAATTACTGGCCAGCCAGTGGTTCCAGCCGGAAGAATTTGAAGCAATGCAGATAAAAACAATGCGGCTCCTCCTTAAGCATTGTGCCGACAATGTCCCTTATTATCAAAAAATCTTTAAACAAATCGGCTTTAACTGGACCGATTTCACCCGACTGGAACATATCAAGAAACTTCCTTTTTTAGAAAAATCAACTCTGCAACAACGCCTTGACGAATTTCTTCCAATCCATCCCTCCGGGGCGGGACGGGCTAAAAATAAAATGGTTGCGTTTTACACCAGCGGAACAACCGGCCAACCGTTAACCGTCTATAAAACAATCACGGCGATCAGGCAAACTTGGGCTTTTCTGGAACGGTTTCGAACCTGGGCCGGGGTTAAAGAAGGCGACCGCCGGGCTACTTTCAGCGGACGACTGATCGTCCCACCAAATTCTAAAAATAATATTTTCTGGCGGTATAATGCGGCTGGAAATCAAATGCTCTTTTCCTCGTATCACTTATCAGAAAAAAACCTGCCTTATTATATTGAAAAACTTAACGCGTGGCAACCGGTCATAATTGACGGCTACCCTTCGGCGATCTATTTAATCAGCAAATACATCGTTAATCGCCGCCTCGCTTGTCCCGCTATGGCGGTGGAAGGAACCATCAAACCTAAAGCCGTTTTGGTTACGGCCGAGACTTTATTACCTTTCCAGCGCGAGGCGATTGAAACCGCATTCCAGGCCAAAGTTTTCAACCAGTATTCATCCTCCGAAGGCGCCGTCTGGATTACCGAATGCGAAAAAGGCGGATTGCATCTTAACCCGGAATCAGGTATTTTGGAAATTCTAATTAACGACACCGATGCTCCGCCCGACCGTGAAGGCGAAATCGTTATCAGCAGTTTTCTAACCGAAGGCACCCCCTTAATCAGATATAAAATCGGCGATTATGCCGTTAGAAGCACGGGAAACTGCCCCTGCGGACGGAAGATGCCGCTGGTCAGCGAAATCTCCGGACGCAAGGATGATTATATTTACACGGAAACTCACGGTTATGTCGGCCGATTAGACCCCCTTTTCAAGGGATTATCCCCTTCTATCCTGGAAACCCAGATTATCCAGGAAAATAAAAAAGAGTTGCTGGTGAAAATGGTTACGGCGCCAGATTTCAAAAAAGAATTTCTGGCCCCTTTTGTCCAGGAGTTAAAAAAACGGGTCGGGGAAGAAATACTCATCAAATTTGATTTTGTTAATCAGATTCCGAGAGATAAACGTGGCAAATTCAAATCGGTCGTTTCTAAAATTAATTCGTTGGCGAAGTCAACGAATTCACCCTGATAAATATCAGGGTCTCCTATGTTAATGATTATTCGCCATAGGACGAATCCCGCCGAATAGCGGGACACAGATTTTGGGAAGAGGATTATTCGCCTGAGGCGAATCCGTCCTTTGGCGGACGCAGATAAAAAACTACTCTTTTGTTTTAATCTGTGTAATCTGTCTTTATAATCGTTGTAATCTTTCATTATATCTCCTTAAATAATTGCTAATTTTTACAACTTTTGAGTTGAACTATGAATTTACCTTTACTCGTCGCTGCAGTTTATCAGCCGGAAGTGGATTATCCACCGGTCACCGCTACTAATCCGCCTGAAATCTATCCGGAATTCCCGTTAAAAAACCGGTCGGTTAACCAGGCCAACCAAGTTTATCCAATGGTCCGCGAGTTATTCCATCTGTTAAAATTAGATGCGGAAAACTATGGAACAACCCCATGGAACCCTTTAAAAACGGTTATTTCTCCTGGTGATAATGTCTTAATCAAACCCAATTTTGCCCTAGACCGCCATAGCAATAAAGAAAGTATTTTTTCCATTATTACTCATATTTCCGTTATTCGCCCGGTCATAGATTATGTCCTGATTGCTTTAAACGGTTCGGGAAAAATCACCATTGCCGACGCCCCGCTGGTTAAAACTAATTTTCATAACCTGATAGAAGCAAACGGACTAATTGAACTCCAAAAATATTATCAGCAATCAGGGATAAATATTGAAATACTTGATTTGCGCGCCGAGGCGGTGCAAAGCCAGGGAGATGTTATTCTGAAAAGGATCAAACTCGCCGGCGACCCGAAAGGATATTCGGTGGTA
>CAKKQI010000403.1 GCA_919901895.1 Candidatus Brocadiaceae bacterium
TTCCTGGTCTTTTAAACCCAGCAATTCCGATTCCAGTTGCCTGATGCGTTCTTCGGGCGGTTTTTCGGTCGGGAGATTTTCAATCTTAACGCCTAAAATTTTAACTGCGGCGCCGCCGGTCCCGCTGACCCGGATAGTCCGGTCATCAATCCCGACCGGCAGGTCTTGAAAGACGACATTATAGATACCGGGATTTAACTTCAGCTCGGCCTGCCTGGTCACCATCGCCCGGTCCGAATAGACCGTAACCGCGCTTATTTTACTCTCAACCACAATCTTTTTTTCTTCAGCCGCATAAGCGCCCAGCATCATCAAAATCATCAGTCCGAACACGAACAACAAATTCATTTGCTTTCTCATAAGTAATTCCTCCTTGCCCCGCAATTAACGGCGGCGTAATTATTCTGTCACTTTGATAACCAGTCGGCGTGATAACTTTTGTAACCTGACAATTTATTAGAAATTATTTTAGTGATTCTGGTGATAATGCTACGCTTTTTCCAATATGTTCTTAAATTCTTCCGGTGTGATTTCAATTTCCCTGAGTATTTCGCGGATTAAAGGACGGGCTAAATCACGGCCCGGATGCTTGGGAAGTGTGGTGGTCCGTCCGTCATTGTGGCGGTAAAATATATGACTGCCTTTCTGCCGTACCGCAATAAACCCGAGAAACCGCAAAACCTTTTCCATCTGCCGGAAATTCATCATCGGTAAACGTGTCATATGGCCACTTCAATCTGTTGAAGCCCATTAAATTGGGGCAATTCTTTCAGTTCGCCTCTAGTTTTCAATTCCTTAAGGCATAATTCCAGGACTTCCTTAAGATTTTTATGCAGTTTATCAAGTGTTTTTGCCTGCGTATGCGCTCCGGTAATGCCGGGAATAATACCCACATACAGTTTGGTAACCGGGTCCCATTCTACATAGGCAGTAAAGGTCTTCATAAAAGATTATCCTCCTTATCTCAGATAAATCACATCGTAATCATAGTAAGTGGTATTATAGCCGATAGTTACCTCTTGGTCAAGGACTTTTTGGACACCCTCTATAGAAAAAAGTAGGGCGAGAAAACCCCGCCCCCACTGATAAGATTAACCCGAAAGGTCGGGTCCGCCTAAGGCGGATAAGACTGGGATAGCTCAATCTGATTTAATCTTCGTTAAAACCCTGTATCTTCTTTATCAACTCGCCCTGTAACTGGTTGAGTTTTTCCTGCGTTTCCATCATCGTGCCTTTTAATTCCGCCATCCGGTCTTCTACCTTTTCTAATTTCTCTACATATTTATCTCTCAGGTCTCGTTCTTTAGGATTACCGGTATTCAAGGCATTCATGTTCTGGCGGAAACGGTTCTGGTCTTCGGAAAGGCGGCTGGATTCAATCTGCGCCTCGCGATAGATTCTTTGCTGTTCGACAACCAGACCCATTGTTTCTTCTAACGCCTTCAATAAATTCTTGGCGCCGGAAGAAAGGGGCGATTGACTAAGATGGAACCTGATCTGGTCGGTCGAGATATTCTGCAGATAAATCTGATTGGATGTTTCCATCCGTTCCTGTATCTTAAATTCTACATTCTTCCCGGCGGCCAGTTCCATTTTAAAGCGATAGTAATCGGCTATTTCCTCTTCGGGTTTAGCCGGTTCGATCAGGGTGTAACCACCTGTTTTCGGATGGTCTAAATATACGGTCTGGTTACGGGTGGTCTTGTTCGCCAGTTTATAAGTCGTTTCATTGATACTGTAATTGGTCATTACCAATACGCCATTAATAACCCGGCATTTATGAATCGGTTTAGCCTGAGATTGATTAGTTGTTTCGATCGTGCAGCCGGTCTCTATAGCGTAAGGAATAATCTCTTTCATTCCTGCCTGTAATGATTGTTTCAAAAGTCCCTCGCCTACAGATGTGCC
>CAKKQI010000404.1 GCA_919901895.1 Candidatus Brocadiaceae bacterium
TTATGTCCGGATTATATGGAGACCATGAGATGAGTATGACTGCCGGGGCGGTGGCTCATCAGTTCAGTTCGCTTTTTGTTGTCTTGAGTTCGTTGCGTTTGCTGAAATAATTTATTCGTGATAATTCGTCCCGCTTTCGCCTGGGGCGGATCCGTCGGGATTTGTGGAATTGTAATACGGCCGCGCTAAACGGGGAGATAGCGGTGCCCTGAGTCCCGCCCTTTTAAATTTCTGGGGCAGCTTAGAGTGTTAAAAGGGCGGGATGACCTGCAACCCGCTTTAGCAGGGTGAAAGCCTTTCCGCGGGTTTACTTTGATTAATATTTATCCTGTAAGTAACGTTGAAGGCTGGGTCCTATGCAATAGGATATCAGTAACCCCGCCAGATCCGGAAGGAAGCAACGGTACCTGTTTAATCCTATGTGCGGTAGGTTCACCTGGCTGGAGTTGGCTGCCGGGTAAAATTTTTTAAAGGAAATTCAAAGAAAGGCGGCGCGGCTGTTTTTAAACCTATAACGGATAACCCGTAACTTATAACAGGATGATAAAATGCAAATGTTTAGATTTCTGGAATGGTCGGTTTATAAAGAATCTAAAAAACTATTTAAAATAGTTTATAATTTTGTTGATAAATTACCTGATAAAGTTAGGTTTGACTTAGGTCGTCATATGTTACGCGCCGCGTTTTCGGTCATACTGAATATTGCTGAAGGATCAGGAAAAAGTTCAGATAAAGAATTAAACAGATATTTTGATATATCAATAGGTTCTTTAAATGAAACTGTTGCAGCAGCTGATGTATTGAAAGATAATAATCTTATTTCTGATGAGGTTTTTGATTTGGTAAAAGAAAAAGCAGAAAGTATTTCCAAACAATTAGGTGGTTTTAAAAAAACCTTGCTTTAACTCTGTTATCAGTTATTAGTTATGGGTTATCAGTTATGTCTTATACCGTCATTGCCCGTCGTTATCGTCCCCAAACGTTTGATGAGATGGTCGGGCAGGAACATATTACCACCACTCTTAAAAACGCGATTACCGAACAGAAAGTATCGCACGCCTATCTTTTTGCCGGTTCGCGCGGGGTGGGTAAAACTTCGCTGGCGCGTATCCTGGCTAAAGGGCTTAATTGCCGGACCGGTCCGACGGTTACTCCCTGTAATAAATGCGAAATCTGCCGGGGAATTTCCGACGGAACCGATCCGGACGTAATTGAAATGGATGCGGCTTCCAACCGGGGAATTGATGAAATCCGTTCTTTACGCGAAAACGTCGGCTATGTGCCGCTCCGGGCGCGCTATAAAGTATATATCATTGACGAAGCCCACCAGTTAACTCGCGACTCTTTTAACGCCTTGTTAAAAACCTTGGAAGAACCGCCGGCCCATGTAAAATTTATCATGGCCACGACCGAACTAAATAAATTGCCTGATACGATTATTTCCCGTTGCCAGCGTTTTAACTTTCATCGTTTGACCAACCAGAGTATTTTTAAACGGCTTCAACAGGTCTGCCAGCAGGAAAAAGTGGAAATTACTCCGGGCATCCTTTCATCGGTTGCCCAGATGGCCTATGGTTCCATGCGCGATGCGGAAAGTATGCTGGACCAGTTAATTTCCTATGCCGGTCAGGAAATTTCGGAAAAAGACCTGGAAATACTGGCCGGAACCGTTCAGCAAGCGGAAATTTTTACCCTGGTTGAGGCAATTTACAACGGCGATTTTGAGAATATTGTAAAAACCTGCCGCGATATTTTTATCCAGGGGAAAAATATCGTCCTGTTCATAGACCAGATTATTGAACACTGCCGGTATCTGATTTTGACCTTAATCGCCGATAAGCAATCATCACTCCTTGACGAAGAAATTATTCAGTCTCGCGACCAGTATCTCCAGCAGGCAAAAAAATTTACGCCGGCCATCTTGCTGGATTATATTGACCGACTGGTTGAAACAAGGCAAAAGTTAAAAGATGTTTCTAATCCCCGGATTTTACTGGAACTGGCCTTATTTAAATTAATTAAATCGCCAGGGGAGGCGAATAAGGAGTCGGAAAAACAAAGTTTGTCCGTTCCGCTCCAG
>CAKKQI010000405.1 GCA_919901895.1 Candidatus Brocadiaceae bacterium
TTTGTTAATGTTGGGATATGACCAGCCGGATTATCATAAAGAAACTGCTTTTAGTCCGGTCGGACTGGATTATAAAGGTTTGGTCGTAAGAGTTATTCTAAGTGGCAGCGTTATTTTTTTATGTCATTTATGCTATGGAACAGGGTTATATCATTATTATCACAGTTTTTCCTTTGGTTTTGTATTCTGGCGTGCCTGGCTAATTGCTTTCTATACTTCACTATTTGGCGCATTAATATTTGTTGTTTTGCAACTTCTTGAAAATTATATAACTGTCAAGAAAATCAGGCTGGAAAAAGACGAACTGACGCGGAGTCGTCGTCCTGTCTTATTTGATAAACCGAATCAATCTTATCTAGGCCGCTAGCAAAAGGTAAAATATCATGAGCCAACGGCGTATTATCTTGTTAATCGTTTTGATTATCGGTTTACTCGGTATTCTGGAGGTCAGATTATTTTCGCTTCAGATGATTTCTGGTTCTTATTATCGCGAGCAGGCCCAGAAACGAACCACCCGGATTGAATTAATACCGGCCTTGCGGGGTAAAATTAGAGATCGTCACGGCCGGCCGCTGGTTCAGGATACCATCAGTTTTGATCTTTATCTGGTTCCCCGTGAGGTTGATGACCGGGTTAAACTTGTTAAAGACCTCTCGCTTCTTTTGAAAACAGAGCCGGCTAAAGTTGAATCGGAATTATTAACCCTGGACCTTAAACTTAAAACTCTTGCCGAAAATAAAACGCCTTCCCAGATAAAAAAAATTACCCGGGAACACCAGCGTCAGATACACAAGATTTTTTCTAATATTTCTTTTGAAGTAGCGTCTGAAATTGAATCGGCGTCCGATCGTTTTTCCGGAATAATTGTAAAAGAAAAAAAACAGCGCCGTTACCTTTATCAGGACCTGGCCTGTCATACTGTCGGTTATATGAAACAGATGAATGAAACCGAATACCGCGATGCTCTGGCCGCCGATTATTTCAGAAAAGGACTGGTTGATTCCATTGACGAATCTCTTTATCATATCCTACTGGAACGTGGTGAATTTATGGATGACCAGATTGGCGGAATTGGAGTGGAGAAAATTTGCAATGACTTGTTGAACGGCCGGCATGGTCTTAAACTGATTGAACGTGACCTGGTAAAAAAACAGCAAAGAGAATTAAACCGGATTGCGCCGGAACCGGGGGCAGACATATTCCTTACTATTGATTTAACACTGCAAAAAGCAGTGGAAGATGCCCTGAAGAATAAAACCGGTTCAATTGTGGTAATGGATGTTAACAATGGTGAAATTTTAGCCCTGGCCAGCCATCCGGCTTTTGATCCGAATAAACTGCAACGGCCCGTGTTACAGGAAACCGTTAATTATATGAACGATCTCAAGTTGGCGCCCGGATTAAACCGGGTCATCGGCGGGGCCTATCCCCTCGGTTCTATTTTCAAATTAATAACGGCCGTGGCCGCCCTGGAAGAACAAAAAATTACCACTGCGACTTCATTTAATTGTGACGGTTATTTTTCACGCAGTTCTAAATATTTTAAATGCTGGGTGGCTGAGTACCAGCGGGAACATGGAATGATGAATCTGGAAAACGGAATTCAGCATTCCTGTAATGTTTACTTTTTTAATATTGGTAAAAATACCGGCGTGGATGGAATTGGCAAATGGGCGCGGAATTTTGGCTTCGGTCAAACCAGCCGGATTGATTTAATCGGAGAAAAAGAAGGTTTGGTGCCGGACCAACCATATCATCTTGGACGACACAAAAAAAAATGGTACCTGGCTGATACTTTGAATCTATCCATCGGACAGGGTGATTTAATGGTTACCCCGCTTCAGGTCTGCCGGATGATGGCGGCGGTTGCTAATAATGGCAGTCTGGTCCGTCCTCATGTGCTTAAAAATCAGGCCCAGCCCCGATCCAATCAGGGTCAGCCGCCGGTTGATAATTACCTTGAACGCAAAATTGATCTTTTGTCTCAAAGTCTTTCAGCGATTAAAAAAGCGTTATATAAAGTTGTTCATGAATCAGGCGGTACGGCTCATGGACTTGGGCTGGACGATTTACCTGTGGCGGGAAAGACCAGTACGGCCCAAACCGGTTCCACCACGGCGCCGCATGCCTGGTTTGCCGGTTTTGCTCCTTATGATAACCCGCGGTTTGCTTTTGTGATAATGGTAGAAAAGGGCGGTAAAGGCAGCGCCGGTGCGGCCGTCCTGGCTCCGGAAATTATTACCCAAGCGCTTAATATTAAATAGTAATTATTTAGCCTAATGAGATAGGGTAGTCCGTCTTAGGCGGAAAAGCCCTTGTCCCGCCAAGGCGGGAGTTAAAGCAAGGGCTTGAACCTACCCTTAGTCACCCCCCCTAGGCGGGGTTGGGCATAAAGCCCGACGCTACCAGAAGGGGCTTCCCGCCCCGTCCCGCCGTGACGGGAGCGGAGGCGAGGCTCGCCCTAATGGGCGGCAGACGGCTAAATAATTACAATAAATATATATGTCAGAAACTATTCCGGTTCGTTTAAATTGGCTGTTAATTCTTCCGGTTTTTTTACTGGTATTAATCGGCGTGCTGGCTATCTGGAGTGCCGGTGCGCCTTTCACTCAAAGGTTAATCAGTTCTTCGGCTGAGACAGCCGGAGAAAATATCGGCTCTTCTCCCACGGCCATATCAGTTGCCGCGCAAATTAAAAATTTCTTAAAAATTCATGTCTTTAAGCAATTAATCTTTGCGGTTATCGGTTTAGTTGTTTTTATTTTTTTATTACGGATTAATTATTATGTCATCAAGGATTATTCTTATTTGATTTATTTATTTATTTTAGGGTTATTGGTTCTGGTGATTATTATCGGGCGGGTGACGCATGGCGCCCAGCGTTGGATTCCTTTAGGTCCTTTTGCCCTCCAGCCGTCTGAATTTATGAAGATTGCTTTTGTCATGGCTCTGGCCCGTTTTATGATGTTTAAAGATAACGTTAAATACATGGCTTATTTTATCGGGCCGGTTTTACTGACCGTCATCCCGATGGGCTTAATTTTTTTACAGCCGAATCTGGGAACAACGTTGATATTTTTGCCGACCTTAATTGTAATGCTTTTTGTCGCCGGCGCCCGCGTTAAACATATTCTTATTTTGATTTTTACCCTGTTGATATTGTTTTCAAGCGGTTATTTTTTTGTTTTGAAGGAATACCAGAAAGACCGGATTAAGGCCTTTGTAAATCCAACTCGGGCGCCCAGCAGTGAAGGGTTCCAGTTGATTCAATCATTGGTGGCGGTGGGGTCGGGTGGTTTTATCGGACGGGGCTGGGGCAGCGGCGAGTCCGGCGCCACTCTTTTTGTACCGGAACGACATAATGACTTTGTCTTTACCACCATCAGTGAGGAATGGGGATTTCTGGGCAGTTCTTTTGTGCTGGGATTATACCTGCTTTTTTTCCTGTCTGCTTTAGGCAGCGCTTACCAAACCCGCGAACCGTTTGGCCGGTTATTAATTTCCGGACTGGTTACCTACCTATGTGTCCAAACTTTTATTAATATCGGAATGACCATTGGAATGGCTCCGATTACCGGTATCCCTTTGCCGTTTATCAGTTACGGCGGCTCGTCGTTGCTTTCATCATTTATCGCGGCGGGTTTAATTGTCAATGTCAGTTTAAAACAGATTCCCTCTTTCGCCCAGCGCGATTTTGAATAAAGGAGATAATACGAATTATACATGAATAGTTGCTAATCTACCCAGATAAGCATCGGGGTAAAATTTGTGTTAATTCGTGTATAATTAGTGTCGATTTGTGTTAATAATATGAAAAACCTTAAATATTTACTCATCCCGGTCGCGCTTATTATTTTTCTTTTACTTTTCTTGTGGTGGCCGGCGGTGAAGCGACAACCTCTCGATGTAACATCGGGGGATAAACTCCGTTCCGAGCAAATCGGGGCGACTAATAATATTCCGACTGTTCCATCACGTCCTATTCCGGAAATTAAATCTTCCTTTCCGTTTACTTTTGTTATTTTTGGTGATAGCCGTAAATCAGCGGCCGTGGAGGAAACCGTTTTAAAAAGGGTTGACCACGCCCGCCCGCATATTATCAGGAAAATTGCCGAACAAAATCCTCTTTTTATAATTAATACCGGCGACCTGGTTTACCAGGGGTCCGATGAAGACGACTGGGTCGAGTTTGAACAACAAAACAAAATTTTTAAAGACCGAAATATCCCTTATTATCCGGTATTGGGTAATCATGAATATAAAGGACGCGATAAAAAAGCTCTGGCTAAGTACTTTCAGCGCTTTCCTCATCTTGATAATCAAAAATGGTATTCTTTTCAAAAAAACAACTGTTTTTTTGTTATGCTGGATTCTAATTTCGACGAACTTGAAGATGAAGA
Source organism: Candidatus Brocadiaceae bacterium (assembly GCA_919901895.1). Lineage (GTDB taxonomy): Bacteria > Planctomycetota > MHYJ01 > JACQXL01 > CAKKQI01 > CAKKQI01. The sequence goes on from CAKKQI010000405.1 coordinate 4,401, forward strand.
ACTAGACCGGCAAAAACAATGGCTGGCGGAAAAATTAAATCAGGCGGAACAGGACCAGGCGGTTGATTTTATTTTCGCCTGCTTCCATCATCCGCCGTTCACCAATTCCAAAATGCATAAAGATAATAAAGGAGTGCGCGATCATTTTCTTCCTATCTTTGAAAAATCACTAAAATTAAAATTTGTTTTTAACGGGCATATCCATTTATACGAGCGTTTTAAAGAAAAGCATATTAATTATATTGTCACCGGTGGCGGCGGAGCGCCTTTGATGAAATTGAAAAAAGAAGATCAACGCGAGTATCAGGACGAGTATAAAAAAGATGAACCGCGGGGAACTCATTTCTGCCTTCTGACCGTTTTGAATGATAAAATACAACTGAAAACGTTACATCTCGACCCGGATAAACTTACCTGGGAAGATGGCGACTTTCTTGAGGTTCAAAGATGAAACAACTGAAAGTTATCTTATGGGTTTTTAGAGGTTTTTTCGTCGTTCTGGCTGGGTGGTGGGGTTTTGATTATTCTTTGAAATGGAATTCTTTTCAAAAGGCCTGGCCCATTATGGCTGTTTGGGGCGTCCTTTATTTTGTATTCAGCATGATAAATATTATCTTAATTCACCAGTCGCAGCTCAGGCGCAAAAAATAAAACTCTATCGGATAATTTCCACGTATCTAAATATATTAATTTGCAGGGGATTTAAAGTCGCTTACCCTATCCCCACCCTTTTCTTACCACATTTACAAGCATATAATTATATTTAAAATAAGATTTAAGCGTGCCTGAATGTGGCAGATATATAGTTTCAGAAAACATCAAAAATTATTACAGCCATTCCTGACTAATGAAAAGGGCAGATATGCTTGTAGTCCATCTTAAAACCGCTCAAAGATGGGCAGTAGAATTTTCAGTCAAAGGTGGAGCGACAGAATAAGTCGTATAAGATTTTGTTATATATTTTAATTATTTACTTGACAAAATATAATGTTATGTTATCCTATTTATAAGATAAGGACCGACTATGAAAGATTTATTAAAAGGATTTGGGTATTTAGCGGCGAGTGTTGTGATTACAGGGAACATTATTTGTCATAATCCTGAAGAAGTAATTTTAGGTATTAGTTATCCTCAACATCCCCACGCAGGTGAAAGAATTCCTCAACCAGAGCGTGCCGTATTCACGTGTAATATCTCGGCTACTAATATGTCAGGTGTTTCATTATTTTATAACAATGGTTATTAGGTATGGCAAATACAGGTAGACATTTTCTATTAGGTGCAGGTTTGACTACGGGCGTTTATTTACTTTATAAATTAATTAAGAAAGAACCTGTTACATTTGGAGGTGTCGTTAAATCGGTAGCAGTAGGAGGAACTGCAGGAATCCTACCGGACCTGATTGAACCGGCGACTAATCCTAATCACAGACAATTCTTTCACAGTCTGGTTTTTTTAGGATTAACCATATATGGAAATAAACTGGTTAGGCAAGACAAGAATATCACACCCGAATTAAAAGAACTGTTTTCGTTGGCTTCTGCCGGAATGGGCAGTCATCTATTGGCGGACAGTTTAACACCTAAAGGACTTCCTTTAATATAACTTAATTAAACATGAGTAATCTAACCTCTCATCAATAAAGGGAGGATAATAATATGCCTATTACAAATCTTAGCTCACGCCTTGAAGCCGAACGAGAGAAATTGGGTTTAAAATTACAGGAAGTTGCAACTCAGATGGGATTTCCTAATTATCAAACCTTGCGTAGTATTGAATTAGGCGAACGAGAAATTAAAGCCTGGGAGTTGTCTAAATTAGCCCGAATTTACCACCGCGATTTTTCTTATTTTCTTGAGGGACCGATTAACGCCGAGGTAGTGAATCCCCGTATTATCTGGCGTGCTCAATCTGCCAAAACACCATTAGTTGAGCAAAAATTCTTGCGTTTTATTGAGAACTACGAGAAGATTGAGAAAATGGTTTGTGTTAAAAAGGATAAATTTAAACCGATTCAATGGGATGATAAAGAAAAAAACGATTTTTATCAGTATCCCTATAGGAAAATTGAAGATTTAGCATTGAATCATCAACGATTATTGAATTTGGGTGGTCGTCCGGCGTATATTCTACCAAAGATATTAGAAGAATCTTTAACTGTTAAAATATTTTATTGGAATCTCGGTGATGCTGGCTCGGGGGCTTCTACGATACATGATATTTTTGGTCCGGCTATTCTAATTAATGCTGGCGATAGTACTTGGCGAAGGCATTATAATATTGCTCATGAATTTTTCCATTTGCTTACTTGGTCTATTTTTACGGATGAGGAAATTTATGATAAAAATGAAGGGAAAAGCAAGGTAGAGCAATGGGCTGATGCTTTTGCTTCCGCACTTCTCATGCCGTCAGAAGAAATAAGGGCCAAATTTAATAAACGCCATACTAAAGATGGTATAGCCTTTTTTGATTTGGTGGAACTATCTCAAGAATTTGAAGTATCCACCGAGGCATTGCTTTGGCGTTTAGTTAATTTAAATATCTTAAAACGAACATCTGTTCAGACGGCTTTACAAGAAGGATTATTACAGCAAATTGACCGCCAGAAAAGAAACGAGACCGGCAAGAAAGATATAGAGCCAGATACCTCTCCTCGTTTTATTAATTTGGCCATTAAAGCCTTTTCAATGGGTCGGATTTCTAAAGCTAAATTAGCCGAATATTTAGAAATACCTTTTAGTGAAGCCAGTTCATTTCTCAAAAAACGTGGTTACGATGAAAATAAGGATTACACCCGTGAATTTAGTGTTACTTGATGCCGATGTTATTATTGATTTGCATAAATTTGGGTTATGGGAACAGGCTACTAAAAAGAACACGGTTTATATTGCCTCTACTATTATTCATTACGAAGCATATTATTATACTGATGAGGCTGGACAAAAACAGTATTTTGACCTGATCGAGCAAATCGGAAAAACAATTCAAGAGGTATCCGCTACTCCCGATGAAATAGCACAATTAAAAAGTAAATTTTCCCCTGCTTATTTAACGCTTGATGAAGGTGAGTCAGAATCATTAGCAATATTACTTAAAGAACCTGACATTACTTTTTGCACCTGTGATAAAGCCGCGATTATTGCGTTGGCGCTTCTTGACATGCAGAATAGAGTAATATCGTTAGAAGCAATGTTAAAACAGAGCGGTTTGACTTCTAATAAATTAGAGCCGAAAAATTCAGAGGAATTATTTAAGATCCACCTTAAGAAAGCTAACCAGATGAAAATACAGGGTACAGGGTTAAAGTGATTTTTAATCTCTAATATTAGATTAATAGGGTTATGAGTTTCTTTTTGACCTCTTCCAATTTTTCTTTTGCCCCGGCTTCTACATTTAATCTCAATAACGGTTCGGTGTTGGATTTTCTCAGATTAAACCACCAGTCCGGATATTCTACCGTTAAGCCGTCCAGCCAATCCTGTTTGCCGTCGGAAAACAATTTGGCCGTCTCGGCGATTTTAGCGTCTGGCTCGGTTACTTCAAAATCCAACTCGCCGGAATTGTAATAGCGTCCGCCTAAAGATGATTTAATAATTTCCGAAAAAGGTTGGTCGTGTTTAGAGACCGTATTAAGAATATGGGCAAAGGCAATCAAGGCCGAATCGGCAAAATAGTTGCTTCGGAAATAATAATGGCCTGAGAGTTCACCGCCAAAAACCGCATTCTGCCGGCGCATTGTTTCTTTGATAAAGGCATGGCCGACCCGCTCGCGGATTGGTTGCCCGCCATATTTAACTACTTCTTCCCGCACCAGCCGGCTGGAACGTAAATCATAGACAATGGCGGCTCCGTTTTCTTCGGATAATAATTCCCGGCTAATCAAGGCGGTAATGAAATCGCTGGCAATCCGTTCGCCTTGTTCATCCAGGAAAACACAGCGGTCTCCGTCGCCGTCAAAAGCCACGCCGAAGTCTGCTTTTATTTCCCGGACGGTTTCTTTAAGAGTTTTAAGATTTTCATCTTTCATCGGGTTTGGTTCGTGATTGGGAAACCGTCCGTCCGGCTCAAAAAATAGGGGAGTAACTTTAAGAGGTGAATCTTTGAAGATATAATCAAAAATCGGGCCGACTGTTCCATTGGCTGTATCAACCACAATGTTTAACGGATGAGACAGTTTGCAAAAACTTAAAATATGTTTTTTGTAGTCATTTCTAATATCCAATTTTTTATCCGGTTCCGATGACTGATGACTGATTGTTTTTCCCGCTACGGCGGTGACCGATAACCCCTCAGTTAACTTTTCTATTTCTTTAAGTCCGGTGGCTTCGCTCAGGGCCATGGCATTTTCCCGGCAGATTTTGAATCCGTTATATTCAGCCGGGTTATGTGAGGCGGTAATCATAATGGTGGCGTCAAACTTGTAAAAACCACTGGCAAAGTAGGACATCGGGGTGGTTACGACTCCGATATCGGTGACGCTGGCGCCGGCTTGCCCCGATACAATCTGGGCTTGATGGAGACCGCTGATTAAAGCGCGGGTGATTGAGGGAGATGAAGTGCGGACATCCTGTCCGACCGCGATATTTTTTGCCTTTAAAAACTCAGCGGCGGCCCGGCCGATAACCCGGGCTTTGGCTTCATCCAGTTCGGCCGGGTATTTTCCCCGGATATCGTAGGCTTTGAAGATACTCAATTTTGTATTATTTCTTTACGTATTTTCGTCCTGTCCCGATTTTGTTGGGAGTTGTTTTATATGCCACTTCATCGCTGTCATGGACTTTTAAGAATACCCCGTCAATAATCTTATACTGTGTTTCTTCACGGTAGCCGGCTAATTTCTCATCGGCTACTTCATAGACGTTCTTTTCCACCCTTTCCAGTATCGGTACAATTTCTGCCAGATATTTTTCATCACCGGGGATTTCTATGGTAGTTAACCCGTGCTTGAGCCAAATGATTAAATATTTTGCCTCTAATTCAGAATGGCATTGGATATGCTTGTCCTTCCAGTAATATAACCGATAGTCGTTCGGGAACATCGTCTTTTCAATGCGGATTTCGGCCGGGTCAACCCGGCTGGGCAAATCCACCTCGCACAGGTCCTTGCGCGGTTTGATGTATGTCCGATAAAATCTCGTGGGATTCATATCTTTTCTTTATCTGTTTCTGTATCTAATTCTTCCAGTACTCTTTGTATATCAACGCCGTCCTTGGTCTTGCCCTTCTTGCCGAAACTTTTGGCCTTGTCTATCCGTGATTTTACCATGTCCACGACTGCCTTGTAAACATCTAACTGTTCCTCATCCGTCAAGCCCAGTATATCACCCATAATGATTTTGTCAAGTTCCCGGCGGATGAGCGTGACTTTATCCAGTGAAACCTCATCAGGAGAATCTGTCCCAATCTCCACAAAAGTATTCCCAAGAGGTTGTTTACTAAATCCCCTAAACTTCTCTAATATGTTTTCTTTCTGTTTGGCTGTGACACAAGAAGGTTTTGCTACTAAAAACCTCGCAATATCAATTCCTTCTGTCTTGAGCGGTCCGCTGCCACCGCCATAAGAGCGTCCGTAAATCTCTTTAGTCAACATTGTAATTGCAGAAGAAAGAAAAGCCATAATAAGAACGGAATCCTTTTTGTCTGTAATTATCTCAAATAGATTATGGTCTGGATAAAGCCGCTTTGGATTACAAAACACGATATGGCGGTATGCCTGAATCATAGCAATTAATATTGTTCCCGGTTCCCTATCATTCAAATCATACCAGAAACCACGATTATCGCATGTTGACCTTGTGTTAAATTTCTTCCGTTCACCCCACTCAATATACTTGAGCATATTCGTGCCTTTAAGTGCCTTTTTGTCTTTATGTATCATCAATACACGATATTTTAAGTCCTCTGGATTAACCGTAACAAACTTACTTTCTTGTGGGCTTGTTATCACATAATTCGGCATCCATTTATCGTTTTCCTTGTGCATCCAGAATTCTTTTTCTATCTTCCAGTGTTTTATCACTGCTTCAGTCAGGTAGAAGAACTCATTGGCGCCGGTAGTAAATCCACGTCGCACATTGGCCACTTCTTTTAGCGGGACAAGTTTATCTTTGCACTTTGCCAGTATCTTAAAGAAGATTTGCGGGGCGCGGATATATTTGCCCCATTTGGCCCCGATATAGGTATTTGTCTCCTTGTCAAAGCCCTCATCCCATAGTTCTTTCTGGCTCTTGGGGAATATGCGCATCTCGTCATTTTAATAGTATTCATTATGCCCCAATATGGTCTTAATCAGTTCGTCAATGGCATCCAGCCGTGACTTTTGTTTATCCCAGATATCGGAAATTAGCGGAATATTAAGTTCAGAGATTTTCTTCTTGAGGTTGACAAAGCGGACCAGGTTATTATCGCGCTCTTTAGATAACTCGTATCCTGATGCCTTTTCCAGAATAATAAT
>CAKKQI010000406.1 GCA_919901895.1 Candidatus Brocadiaceae bacterium
AGATCAGAGATGGTGAAAATCTTAATTTAATCAAGGAATGGGAAAGCGCCCGTGGGGTTGAATTAGCCTTTCATCCTTCCGGTCAGATATTAGCTTTGGGACTTGCACCCGACGGTCTGGTGGAAATCCGCACCGTGCCGGACGGAGAATTAATTAAGACTATTTATACGGATACTGATAGAGAGAACTGGGATGGCCCATACGGTGATGAACCTGACCCACGGGGTGATAGTGTGGAACAGATCAAATTCTCCCCGGACGGTAAATATATGCTCACCCGGACTGATGGCGAATGGAAGGTGATGGTCTGGGAAACAAAAGACTGGTCTTTGAAATATGCCTTGAGAAAAGATGAACCCAAAAGTCAGGTCTATTGGGCGGAATTTTCACCGGATAGCCAGTCGGTGTATGTCAGCAGCAATCTACCACTTTATTACCCCGCTGGTAATGAAAAATCTGGTCAGCCGGTTCCGGCTGACCAGCGGGCCGGCTGGATCAGTCAGTATGACCTGTCCAACGGACAAAAAATTAGGGAATTACGCGACAAATCTTTGCTGGGGTGTTATAGATTTTATTTTTCTCATGATGGGCAAAAAATACTTATTGAAGGTGTTAAAAAAATAAACGATGATTCTAACAGCGAAAAAATGATGATGTCCATCTGGGAATTAGATAACTCATCACAACTAAAATGGCTACCAAGAGTTTCCATCGGAGCGCGGTCAATTGATTTCTTTATTCCTTACGCAGCCATTGGCGGCGATAGCGGTAATTTTTCCCTCTGGAAGGCAGAAACACAAGAACTTCTTTGCGACGTAGATTTACATGGACGAATTAGTGGTGTTGCGTTTTCTTCCAATGGCAAAAAAATTGCAGTTGGTAGCAAGGGAAGTTGCTATTTATTCCGCGTATCAGAATAAAATTTGCTACACAAATTTTATATAGAAAGGTGAAATTATGAAGATAAAACAAATTATTTCAGGCCTAATCACTTCAGTGCTTATGTTTTTTGGTCAGATGGGATTAAGGTCAGAAGACTCCGCCGGAGTCAAAGAATATCTGGTGAAGTTTAAAACCAGCGACCAGGTATTTATCAAAACACTGGCTGAAAAATACCAGGTAGAATTTAAGGAAGAAATACCGGTCTTAAAAGTCTATTCAATAAAAGTAGCGGCGGAGATTGTCTCCACCTATAACGATAACGTTATAGAAGAATTAAGAAAAGAACCTCTGGTTGAATATATTGAACCAAACGTTGATGCCTGGACCACCTATGCAGACGTTGGCGGGATGCAGGAGATCATCACGGATGCCCCGTGGTATCTGGCGCCGAACCGAACCGAGATTCCGATTCTGCTTTTTG
>CAKKQI010000407.1 GCA_919901895.1 Candidatus Brocadiaceae bacterium
GACTTTGTTTAGTTTTTAACGCCGTGTGCAACTTTCTTAACGTAATGTTTATCAAGATATTATAAATACTGTAAAATTTATACTGGTCATTCCTGCCCCGCATCGGAGTGCGGGGTAGACTCCAGCAGGAATCCATTATAACTATAAGGCGTAGGAAAAGTCGCACCCAGCGTTAGTTTTTAGTGATCACTCCATCGGACAATTCATTTTTATCATCAGGCCTGACCGGAAAATGTTTCTTAAGTTCTTCGGCCGTTGATTTAATCACCTCAGCAATGACCGGACCGGCATTTTTTTGTTTGATCCCATCAATAATCTTATTTTTCAACACCTCCCAGTAATCCGGGGTAACCTGGCGATTAACTCCCTGATCAGCCATAATCACGACCATTTTTTCAAAAACAGATAGCATGATCAAGATACCGTTTTCTTCTCTGGTTTTATATAGTCCCTGATTATAAAATTCGGCCCAGGCGCGGTAATTAACCTCATCTAATATCTTCCGGCGATGGACCAATAACCGCTTGAGAATCGGGATTCGGCCGAGTACGAAAAAGCCGATGATAAAACCGGATGTTTCGGCTAACAATACATTTAAAACCTTACCGGAATGAATTAACTCCAACGCCAAAGCCACCATTATGGCAAATATAATACCCCAGAGAAACCGGACGCTGTTGTAATCATCGCATTGTTCTATCTCGGTAACCACAAACTCGCAAGAAGTTTGCTTTTCGGCCTCTTTAATTGCCTGAATGATTTCTGATTTTTCCTGCTCAGTTAATAATTGCATATATCACCTTAAGAAATCACAGATTAATACCGATTTCTGTGTTTATCCGTGTTCACCTGTGGTTGCAATTTACCATCAACTGTACCCCTGAATTGTGGCAATTATAATGAGGGTGGCAGAAGGCCCCCTTGCTTCCCGTGTCATCAGGTCCAAGCAAGGGCTTGGACCTACCCACAAACGGGGGATGCACTTTTTACCATCTCCCTGAAGCACCACCGCCTCCGAACCCGCCGCCACCGCCGGAAAAGCCACCGCCGCCGCTAAATCCACCGCCCCCGCCAAATCCTCCACCACCACCCCACCCTCTCCCCGTTGACCATCCCCGACGACCAGAACGATATCCTCTATTTATTCCGTCAAATAATATCTTTATTATAATTGCAAAAATAATCATTAGTAAAATCCAACCAAAGACCCCGTTTCCGTCTGTTTTTCCTGCCCCGATATCATCGGGGCCTGATGACGCCGTTTCCAAAGTAAACTCTGTATTAATCGCCTTAAAGATAGACTCAATCGCTTCATTAATCCCCTCAAAATAGCGACCTTCCCTGAATTTTGGTTTGACAATTTTATCAAGAATCAGGGCGCACTCAAGGTCGGTTAAAGCGTGTTCTAAACCATAACCCACCTCAATCCGGGTTTTCCGGTCTTCCTTAGCAATGATAAAAATTACCCCGTTATCTTTTCCTTTTTGCCCGGGTTTCCACTTTTCTGCTACTTTGATAGCAAAACTCTCAATTGATTCCCCTTGCAGTGATTTAACAATTAAAACCACTACCTGATTAGAAGTCTGTTGTTCGTGTTGTCTGAGTTTCTGGTCAAGGATTTGTAGTTCGGACGGCGTCAGCAACCCGGCGTAATCATTAAGATAGTCTTTAGCTGGTGGGACTTCCAGGGCCTGCAGTGGTAGAATACTTAAGACAACAATGAAAACAATGAGAAACAGTTTCTTCATTTCAATATTATTCTTTGTAAGTCTAAACGCTCTATAAGAAGAACAAGTCCCACACAGCCGATCAAAAAGAGAATCAGGAGTCCTAATGCCCCAATAATAAGCAATATTGTATTTTTACTCCAAAATGGTTTTTCTTTGGGAGAAGAAGGAACCTCTGCAAGATACCGAAATAACAACATTATAAATGTTCCAAGAGACCCAGACCCAAACATCAATCCTATGAAGACTAAAACAGACATTTCCCCTGATATTACGGCAAGCACAAAGGGTGTAAGAATAACCAGGGTGAGGACAATCACGAGAGTAAAAACTCTTCTCTTTTGCATTTCAGCCTTTTTGTCAGTCTCTTAAAAGTCACCGTTAATGTATTACCTTACTTAAACAGATTCTTAGGTGCTTTTTCCGTGCCTTCTTCCGCCGTAAAATTAGGTTTGGTCTGATAGCCGAACAATGAGCCGGGAAAAATCCGCACTTTTTTATTATAGGTATTGACCGTTTCAATAAACCGCATCCGTTCCACGGCAATCCGATTTTCCGTACCCTCTAATTGCGCCTGCAATCCCAGGAAATTCTCGTTTGCCTTGAGATTAGGGTAGTTTTCCACCACGACCATAAGTTTAGTCAGCGCACCGGTTAACTCGCCCTGAATCTTCTGGAATTGTTGCAATTTTTCCGGGTCTTTTAAGAGTGATTCATCAACCACGAAATTATTTACCTTACTCCGCGCCTCGGTTACTTTAGTCAATACCTCTTTTTCGTGCACGGCGTAGGCCTTGACCGTATCTACCAGATTAGGAATTAAATCTGACCGGCGTTGGTATTGATTCAGCACCTGTGACCAGGCGGCCTTGGTATTCTCATCAGATTTAATAATATCGTTAGATAACCAAATACCATAAATGACCGCGATACCGATAAACACAACCAAAAGTCCAAAAACTACAATCAAACCTAATTTAGTACCGGCACTCATATTTTATCTCCTCTGTAAATTTGCTAAAAGTAAATTTACCCAGTTAGAAATTTAGTAATTACTTAAACCGCACCTTGATTGCTTCCTCCAACTCCATCTTAAACCCCGCTATATTTTTCATTAATTCTTTAGCCGACTGGATATCTTCAGGCGCTTTTTGCAACTTTCGAAACCCTTCCATATTTTGCATCATCTGCCCGAAATTCATTTCAATCAGCGTAATTTTATTGCCTTCCACAAAAGTGGCATTAGTCTTGGAAACGTCTCCTTCACAGACAATGGAAATAGACATCGCTATATCCTGAAAAAATTGTTTGGCCGTTTCCATGTCCATCTGCGCCGGGTCTACCTCGGACGGAACAAATTCATTTTCCCCCTTACCAAAATGGACCGGAGGGTTATCATCATCCCCGTTATCATCAATTAAGAAATTGTCTTCATCCCCCTTATCAAAATGAGTCGGCGGGTTATTTGGCTCGTTCATTTTATTTTTAATATCAGATGCGAAAGGCAGTTTTATCACCAATTCAGACTCGCTATTTTCGCCAACTGATTTATTAAAAGAAAATCCGAAAAATGAATCTTTATTGCCAGCCAGACCGAATACCGATAGCCCGCCTGACAGACCTCCCCCCTGTTCGCCTAAGGTGGATTTAGACTGATTCGTATCTATTTTCAATTTAGTGATATCCTTAAAAGTATATTCGCTGGTGAAATAAAGCATTTCGCCTTCGGTCCGTTGCTCAAAACTTTTAAATTCCACTCCTTCGCCGAAGTTAGCGGCTGATTCCCGGGCTGATTTTTCGGAAAATTCATCCGGACCTTCACCGGTCCCGGCCGTTGATTCATCATCCGCATCTTCCTCCCCGATTAGGTCGGGACTCCGCTGTCGCTCCGCTTCTAAAGCGGCCTCATCCAGACCCTGAAACGATTTGGTCCTTACTTTCATCAGCTCAATCATTTCTTTTTTCATTCCGACCACCTGTTTAATCGTCCCCGAACCATCCGGTTTAACCGTTATTTCGATTTCGGTCTTAAAACAACCACCGATAACGGCAATTAACAACCCGGCCAGAACCGGTCCAAACAACCTGACTGTCTTCATACTCATTTCTCCTCCTATGGGCCCCGATGTGTACCGGGGCGAATTAGACCCCGCCTTGGCGGAGATTATCATTCTTCTGGTTTAAACATACGTTCTTGTTTTTTCAAGGAATGCATTTTTTTTCCAGCCAGCATTTTATCCTTGGCGCGACGGGAACGCCGGCGTTTCTGGCGCCTGATTTTTTCGATTCTCTGCTGCTCGGCGCTCTGACGACCAAGGATCCTTGCCTCGATCTTGTCGGTTAATATCCGCCGGGCTAAAAAGCGGTTCAAGGCCTGCGAGCGTTCACGCTGGCATTTCACCTCCAGACCGGTTGGTTGGTGTTTCAAATAAACGCAGGTCGCAACTTTATTAACGTTCTGCCCGCCGCGGCCGCCGGAACGAATAAATCGCTCTTCAATATCCGATTCGCGAATCCCCAGACGGGACATTCGTTGGCGTAAAACATTTTCTTTTTGCGGAGTAATATTAAAAATAGCCATAATAAAATTTTGCTCCGTCTGAACGGGATAAAATTTTATACAATAAAGGGGCGCGTAAGACAAGAAAAATCTAACAACAGATTATACGGATTAGAACGGATTACACAGATTAAATCCTATCAGGTTAATCCATTTAATCAGTTTACATATGTCTTTTCCATTTCAGAGTCTTTTACCACTTCAGGCAAAAAAAACCGAAACGTTTCGGTTTTTTTTAAATTACTGGCGAATAATAATTTAAAGACTTAAATTGCACGCTTAATTTGACAACAATGGAATAAACCTCGTTGTCTACCAAAGATACACGGTAGACAACGATCCCACAAGGTGGGGTCGTTGATGACCGGGAGTTGGATATAAATTTTATTGGAGTTGCTATGTAATCAGCGGTTATTTCTTTTCTTTTTTCTTTTCTTCAATAATTTTTTCGGCGAGTTCAAAAGGCACTTGCATATATTTTTCAAAATGCATCGTATAACTCGCCCGGCCGCTGCTTAATGAACGCAAAGTGGAAACATATCCGAACATTTCGCTCAGCGGCACCTCGGCTGAAATCACCTGCTGGTTGGCTTTCATTTCCAAGCCGAGGACCTTGCCTCTTTTGGAACAGATATGCCCAACAATGCTCCCGACGTATTCTTCAGGCGTAGTCACTTCCAATGACATATACGGTTCCAGAAGCACCGGAACGGCTTTCTTAAACGCATTTTTAAAACACCAGCGGGCCGCAGTCCTAAAAGCCAGTTCGGAAGAATCCACATCGTGGAAAGACCCGTCCACCAGATTGACTTTTACATCAACCACCGGATAACCGGCCAGGACTCCCTCCTGGAGGGCGTCAATCACACCTTTTTCTACCGCCGGAATATATTCTTTCGGGATTGACCCGCCCACGATCTCATTTTCAAACTCAAACCCCTCGCTGGCTTTGGCGGGTGAAATTTGTAAAACCACATGGGCATATTGTCCGTGCCCGCCGGTTTGCTTAACGTGTTTATAAACTTCCTCAGCCGAACTAATAATGGTTTCCTTATAAGCCACCTTGGGCGCGCCGACCAGCGCCTCAACATTAAATTCACGCTTTAACCGGTCTACGATTATTTCCAGATGTAATTCACCCATCCCGGAAAGAACGGTCTCCTGCGTTTCCTGGTCGCTCCGAACGATAAAAGTCGGGTCTTCCTCGGACAGACGGAATAAAGCGCGGGATAATTTATCCTGGTCCGCCCGGCTTTTTGTTTTAATGCTGATTGATATGACCGGGGCCGGGAACTCAATCGCCTCCAGTAAAACCGGATGTTCCTGAAGACAAAGCGTATCACCGGTCGTGGTATGGTCTAAACCAATAGCCGCGGCAATATCTCCGGTATAAACCTCAGGTTTATTCTCACGCTGGTTGGCGTGCATCTGCAACATCCGGACCATCCGTTCCCTTCTGTCTTTAGTCGCATTCAGGATATATGAACCGGCTTCCAGATGACCGGAATAAACCCTGAAGTAAATAAGTTTGCCCATATGCGGATCAGACTGGATTTTGAAAACCAGCGCGGTAAAGGGTTCATCATCGTCCGGCTTACGCTCAATAATTTTTTCATGGTTTGACGGGTCAATCCCTTTAACCGGCAACAAATCAAGAGGCGAAGGCAGGTATAAGGTTATGGCATCAAGCAGTTTTTGAACGCCTTTATTTTTAAAAGCCGCCCCGCATAAGGCCGGGACAATCTTATTAATCACCGTCCCTTTCCTGATGGCTTTTATCAAATCGTCCGCCGTAATAGACTCTTCTGATTCCAGGTATTTATTCATCAGCGAATCTTCCAGTTCCACCGCCTTTTCCACCATAATATGGCGATACTTCCCGGCAATTTCCTGATAATCAGGCGGGATATCTTCAATATGAAAATTTTTACCGAAAGACTCGTTATCGTAAATGTAGGCCTTCATTTCCAGCAGGTCAATGATACCCCGGAATTTATCTTCGGCGCCCAGCGGAATCTGCAAGGGAATAACATTCACCCCGATGTCCTGTTCAATATTTTTCAGCACCCCGAAAAAATCGGCGCCGATCCGGTCCATTTTATTAACGAAAACTATTTTGGGAACGTTGTATTTTTCCGATTGCCGCCAGACGGTTTCCGATTGCGGCTCAACGCCGCCGACCGCACAAAAAACCACGACCGCCCCATCCAGCACACGCAGACTCCGCTCCACTTCCACGGTAAAATCAACGTGTCCGGGCGTATCAATAATATTAATAACATGGTCTTCGCCTGAGACGGACCAGCCACAGGTGGTTGAAGCCGCGGTGATAGTGATACCCCGTTCCTGCTCCTGTGCCATCCAGTCCATCTGGGCCTTTCCATCGTGCACCTCACCTAATTTATGAGATTTACCGGTGTAAAACAGGATCCGTTCGGTTAAGGTAGTCTTCCCGGCATCAATATGCGCGATAATGCCGATGTTTCTGATTTTATTTAAGTCAATCGTACGAGGCATACAATATTGTCCTTCTCCGCCTTTAGCGGGACAAGTCGGGAAAAGCGGTATTATACGAATAGTGCGGTAAGAGTCAACAAAAAATTGACTGGAGTAAAATAATTTAGTATATATATCGGAATGTCACACACTTATATCTCCGATTTAAAAAATTATGTCGGCCAACCGGTCACCATCAAGGGCTGGTTGTATAACAAACGCTCCAGCGGCAAGATTCAATTCCTGCAGGTGCGCGACGGAACCGGTATTGTCCAGGGAGTTCTGGCCACCAATGATGTCAGTCCGGAGATATTCCAGATGTGCGACCGGCTTTCCCAGGAATCTTCCGTTATTATAACCGGTCTGGTGCGGGAAGACCAACGCGCCCCGGGCGGATATGAATTAACCCTAACCAATGTGCAACTGGTCCATCTGGCTGAACCTTACCCGATTGCCCTTAAAGAACACGGGATTGGATTTTTGATGGAGCAACGGCATCTCTGGCTTCGTTCGCGCAAACAGGTAGCCGTTTTGAAAATCAGGGCTGAAGTGATTAAAGCAATTCGCAATTTTTTTGACAGCCGCGGATTCGTGTTAGTAGATACGCCGATTCTCACCCCGGCCGCCTGCGAAGGCACTACCACCCTGTTTGAAGTCGGCTATTTTGACGATAAGGCCTACCTGACCCAGAGCGGTCAACTTTATAATGAAGCCACAGCCATGGCCTTAGGCAAAGTTTATTGCTTCGGGCCGACCTTCCGGGCGGAAAAATCCAAAACTAGAAAACACCTGACGGAATTCTGGATGGTGGAACCGGAAATAGCTTACGCGGAATTAGATGACGTGATGAACCTGGCTGAAGAATTTGTTTATACGATTATCCGGCAGGTTCTGGAAAACCGGCCGGAAGAACTTAAAATTTTAGAACGCGATACTAAACCGCTGGAGAAAATAAAATTACCTTTCCCGCGGCTGTCTTACCATGAACTGGCTAAATTATTCAAAGAATGGCAGCACAATTTTGCGGATGGTAACGACCTCGGCGCGCCGGAAGAAACGGTCATCGGCGAAAAATTTGACCAGCCGTTACTGGTGCACCGCTTCCCGATGAAAGTAAAGGCCTTTTATATGAAAGCCGACCCGGCCAACCCGGAGGTCGCCCTTTGCGTGGACGTGATTGCCCCGGAAGGATACGGCGAAATTATCGGCGGCGGTCAGCGCGAAGACGATTTAAAACGGCTGGAAGAAAAAATTAAAGAACATAAACTGCCCCGGG
The DNA here is from genome assembly GCA_919901895.1 of Candidatus Brocadiaceae bacterium. GTDB lineage: Bacteria > Planctomycetota > MHYJ01 > JACQXL01 > CAKKQI01 > CAKKQI01. The sequence continues at coordinate 8,060 of CAKKQI010000407.1, forward strand.
CGGCTTTTGAATGGTATCTTGATTTAAGACGCTACGGATCGGTCCCGCACGGCGGTTTTGGGCTGGGCGTGGAACGCACCGTGGCCTGGCTCTGCGGAACGGAACATATCAGGGAATGCATCCCGTTCCCGAGAATGCTGTATAAAATATACCCATAAACAAATTATTAATTATAAATTATGAGTTATGAATTAACCGAAGAACAGCAACTGATCCGGGAAACCGTCCGTGCATTTGCCTTAAAAGAAGTAGCCCCGCTGGCCCGGTTGATTGATAAAAATAACGAGTTCCCCCTGGAGACGGTCAAAAAAATGGCGGCCATAAACCTGATGGGGATTCCGTTCCCGGAAAAATACGGCGGGGCCGGCGGTGACGAGTTAAGTTATATTATTACGGTGGAAGAACTGGCCCGGATTTGCGGCTCAACCGCCATCACTTTAGCCGCCCATATCTCGCTCGGTTCATTTCCGATTTACCATTTCGGCACCGAATCCCAGAAAGAAAAATATCTTAAACCGTTAGCCCGGGGCGAAAAAATAGGCGGGCTGGGTATCACCGAACCGAATGCCGGATCGGATGTCAGCGGTATTACCACCACGGCCGCCAAACATCCGGATGGTTATCTGCTTAATGGCGCTAAAACATTTATTACCAATGCCCACGTAGGCGAAATATTTATTGTGGTCGCCAGAACCGACAAAGGCGCAACGGCCACCAATGGTTTAAGCACTTTTATTGTGGAAAAAGGGATGCCGGGTTTCCGCGCCGGTAAAAAAGAAGACAAACTGGGTTTGCGCGGGTCGGATACCGGCGAATTAATTTTTGAAGATTGTTTGGTTCCTGAAGAAAACCGGCTCGGCCAGGAAGGCGCCGGGTTTAAATATATTATGAAAACACTGGATGGCGGACGGATTAGCATCGGGGCGCTGGCTCTTGGTTTAGCCCAGGGCGCACTGGATAAATGTCTGGTTTATGTTAAAGAACGCAAACAATTCGGACAGCCCATCGGCAGTTTTCAGGCAATTCAAAATATGCTGGCGGATATGGTAACCGAGATTACGGCCGCCCGGCACCTGGTGTATCAGGCGGCCGGATTAATGGACCGCGGCGAACCCTTTTCCAAAGAATCGGCGATGGCCAAACTTTTTGCCTCGGAAACCGCGATGCGGGCAACCAAAAACGCCATTCAGATTTTCGGCGGCTACGGCTATATGACGGAATACGAAGTGGAACGGTTTTACCGGGATGCCAAATTATGTGAAATCGGCGAAGGCACTTCGGAAATCCAGCGGCTGGTGATTGCTAAACAGGTATTAGGGAAATTGTAATAACAAAAATCCGATTTGAATCGCCTGATGAGTGTCGTCTTTCCGGTTTGTCTTGCCCCAAGCAAAAGCACGCTTTTATTTCGGTTCAACGAATGTCTGATTTTCTCTTCCAGCAATCTCGGTATGTATTTCATAGACGAGATTTGCCCTGATGATACAATGATTACCTATAGACATTATGAACCATCGGTAATTGAAGAGAGATGTTCATACGCCTGATTGACGAATGCTTCCAGGCGCATTTCTTCGGCCGGGTTTTTAATGCCGTCCATCGTCAGGGTAATGGCCGGCACCCCGCGATAATCATCCTGAAATTTCCGCAGCAAGGCATCAACGATATTCCCGGGCATGCAACCGAAAGGAATAACATTAATAATGCCGTTGTATTTCTTTTCCACGTATTCCACGGCCCGGCCCATGCTTAAAATAGATTCACCCCGCACCGACTGGTCAATATAAACCTGTCCGCAGCGCACCACTTCGCTGGTCGGCGCTTCTTGATAAAAATCACGAATCGCCCCTTTGAACTCTTTGCGCAATTTTCCCGCATCGTATTCCTGAACAAATTCGGTTACCCGCTGAATCAATAAATGTTTATAATCCCGCGCCTGACGATAATCTTCTTTCCTGATATGATCAATGTAATCAACCCATTCTTCCAGCGGCGGTAAAGCCGTTTCCACGCCTAATTTCTCTAATTGCACCACTAATTGATTATTGGTAAACGGATGACTGCGGACGTATATTTCACCGATAATCCCTATCTTCGGTTTGCGCCGGCCGGTGTCCACTTTAACTTCGTCAAATTGCTTTCTGATATCACGCGCAAACGTTTTCAGGTTGCCACGATGCTCAAGCAACTCTTGCAATTTTTGTAAACCTGACTGATAAACGCGGTCGGTCTCGCCTTTAGTTACTTCATAAGGCCTGATTTGCCGGCTCAATTTTTGCATCAGGTCAACCATGATAATCCCGCGCCAGACCAGCCGTTTGA
>CAKKQI010000408.1 GCA_919901895.1 Candidatus Brocadiaceae bacterium
TAATCCCTTTTATATTTATATAAAATTTCGTAGGCATTTTATGGAGAGGTGGCAGAGTGGTCGATTGCGGCGGCTTGCTAAGCCGTTGAGTGGGTTATTACCCGCTCCCAGGGTTCGAATCCCTGCCTCTCCGAATAAAATTTTAGGCTGATTAAAAATTTAGAGGTTAAAAGATATGAACCAAACGTCTAACGAAAAAGTTGTTCAATGGCTCCGGACGGCCATTGCGGCGGAAAAAGAAGCGTTAATTAATTATCTGGATTTGGCCGCCCAGACTAAGGATACCAGCGGCAAAAATATGTTTATCAACCTCGCCCGGGACGAGTTCGGCCATATGAACTCATTAGAAAAAGAATTAGCCGCGGTTCAATCAGACCAGAAATGGGTCCCGGCCGGAGCAGAACAATCGCTGATAGAAAAGATCGTTCCTTCCTTAAAAAACACCGGCCATATTTTCCAGGGTTCTCAAGGTGATATTAAAACTAATATCCTGATAATGGCGCGTGATGGCGAAAAAAAGGCGCTGATTTTTTATGAAGAGATGGCTCAGCAAATGACCGATCCGTCCGCTCAATCGCTCCTGAAACGTTTAAGCCGGATGGAACAAGCCCATTATGAAATCCTGCAGGCCGAGATTGATTACCTTAATAAAACCGGTTTCTGGATGGGATTCAAAGAAATATCTTTGGAAACAACATAAAATTTTGGTGAGGAGTAATAAAACCATGAAGAAAAAACCGATCGATTTATATTACTCGGAAAATCATTTATGGATCCACCTGGAGGACAATAAAGAAGCCGTCCTGGGCGTAACAGATCATCTACTAGCCAACTGGCATGAAATAATTCATATCGACTTGCCTAAAAAAGGGAAAAACATAACGGCCGATACGCCTTTGGGAGAAATAGAATCAAGTGATAATCTCATTACTTTAATCACTCCGGTAAACGGTAAAGTATTAATAACTAATGCGGCCTGTCTTAAAAATCCCCATACTATTTTAACATCCCCTTATGAAGA
>CAKKQI010000409.1 GCA_919901895.1 Candidatus Brocadiaceae bacterium
ATTCGGATAATTCATTCATCACCCGCGTCAGATGCCAGGCCCTGTCCGTGGTTACCGAAACACTTACTTCCGAAGAAGCAATCATATCAATCACTACTTTATGCCTGCTAAAAACATCAAAAATCCTGGCCAGAAATCCGGCATAGCCAAGCATCCGGCTGGAAATAATGTTAATTAAGTATAAATTCTTCTTGTAAACGATTGATTTAATATGACCGGAGACGCTGCATTTTTTCAGGATACAAGTCCCGGCGGTATTTGGCGTAAGGATATTCAAAATCCGGACCGGTATATTTTTTTTAATCGCCGGCAGCAAAGTGGACGGATGAAACCGTCCGCCGTAATAAGCCAGTTCGCCGGCTTCGTTAAAACTCATCCGGTTAATCAATTCCGCCTCAGGCACGATTTTCGGATTAGCGGTCATCACCCCGTCCACGTCACTCCAGAGTTGAATTTCTTTGGCGCCGATAGCCGAACCGATAATCGCGGCGGTGTAATCACTACCGTTGCGCCCCAGCGTGGTAAGATGTCCTCTAAGATCCTGTCCGATAAACCCGGTAATTACCGACAAAACGCAGTAAGACCGTGATATTTTTTTTAACCGAACCGCTATTTTTTTTTCTATCCCCGGTAAAGGTACGGCACTGCCGAAATTAGAATCGGTCAGCAACCCAATCTCAGGCGCATCAACGGCCCGGGCGGGAATCCCCTGCTGACGTAAATAACCGGCGACAATCCGGCAACTTAATCGTTCTCCATAAGAAATTATTTCATCCTGCAGCTGCGGAGTTAATTCATGAGATAGCCGAACCGGTTCAAAGAGTTTTTCCAGTGCAGTAAAAAGATAAGTTAACGGTTCAGCGGATAGACCAAGCGACTTGGCCAGACGGCGGTGAAAATGAATGATTTTTTTTATCTCCACCTGACCGGATCGAGCATTTTTAGCAGATTTAATCAACCAGTCGGTTACATCTCCGTGGGCCGAAACCACCACCACCGGTTTTCGGTCCAGCCGGCTTTTAATAATTTTAGCAACCTGTTTGATGCGGGCGTGATTGCGTAACGAACTCCCGCCAAATTTCATTACCAGCATACACTAATTACCACAAATTAAAAAACAAATATTCACGAATAAAATATTAACCCCGTTAGAAAGTTCCAGTAACTATTAATGATAACGTTCCAGCCGAACCAGGTCGTGATAAGTTTCGGCCTGACGGACAACCTGGTACCGGCTTCCGTCAACCAGCACTTCAGCCGGCCGGGGTCGTGAATTATAATTGGAACTCATCGTGAACCCGTATGCCCCGGCACTGAAAACGGACAAATACTCGCCGGGCTGAACCGACTGAATCCGCCTCTTTTTAGCAAAAAAATCACCACTTTCGCAAATCGGACCAACGATATCAGCCACGATTGACGGCCGGTCAGACCGCCGCTTAATGGGACTAATTTTATGATGGGCTCCGTATAAGGTCGGCCGAATCAAAACGTTCATCCCCGCATCGCAGATAACAAAATTTTTACGGCCTGATTTTTTAACGGACAGGACTTTAGTCACCAGGATACCGGCATTGCCGACGATAAAACGACCCGGTTCCACTATCAACCGGCAACCGGTTTTTTTTATCCACGGTAATAAAACCCGGGCGAAATCACGGGCCGGTCTGGCTTCATCACCACGGTAATGAATGCCAAACCCGCCGCCGATATCCAGCCATTCAATCCGATGACCGAGCCCCCGGCATTTTTCTATAAACAAAACTACCCGCTTTAAGGCATTCCGGTACGGAGCAACCCGCGTAATCTGCGAACCGATATGCATATGTAATCCGACTAACCGGATCGATGGCAAACTGTTTATTTCACGCATTAATTTCTCGGCATCATTCAAATAAAATCCGAATTTATTGCCCTTCTGGCCCGTGATCAGATAAAGATGTGTAGCCGGTGTAACTTCCGGGTTTAACCGGATGGCCACCGGCGCGATTTTTTTCAGCCGGCCCGCCACCCGGTTAATCAGTAAGATTTCATCTTTAGTTTCCACGTTAAAAATTAAAACGCCGGATTTTAAACCGAGTTTGATTTCCGATTCTGTTTTAGCAATACCGCCGAAAATAATTTTTTCGCCGGGGACCCCTATTTTCAAAAGCCGGTATAGTTCGCCGCCGGAAACCACTTCAAAACCGGAGCCGGCCCTCTGGAGCAAGTTACAAACGGCTAAATTGGAATTGGCTTTAAGGGAATAACCAATCAGCGGTTGGTCGGCTTGCCTCGCCGACAGACGGGCCGGTTGAAACGCGGCTTTCAATCGCCGCCAGTGCGTCAGGATAGTTTGGGCACTGTAAATATACACCGGCGAACCGACCCGCCGGGCGATCCGCTCAACCGGAACGCCCTCGCAAAACAATTGATTTTTTTTATATTTAAAATAATCCATAAGAAAACACTATAATATTTTTTGGAATAATGTCAAGAATTCCTTTTTAGATTTGACTTTTTATAATTTTGTGGTATATTAAAATGATGAGAAAATTTTATTTTATTCCACTGTTTATTTTTTTATGCCTCTTGGTAAGAGGAAATCTTGGTTTTACCGTTTTGGCTGATGATAATCCAGCCAAAACGAATGATATTTTTTCAGGTGTGGCTAAAAAAACGCGCCTCAAGATTACCCTAAAAAACGGGAATTTTTTAACCGGAGAAGTTAAAGCCATCCGGCCCGAGCAGCTTATCCTGGATATTTCTTATGAGGACACACTGGCTAAAGGCACCATCGGCGTGGTCAGAACAGAAATTACTGCGATCGAAGTTCTTGAATCGTTTGACGAAGACCGGAAAAGAAAAATCCTTGATGAAAAAGAACAGCAGATGAAAGAATACTGGAAACAGGCGGAGTTGGAAAGATTGAGAGCAATCAAGGAAACGGAAATTACGTCTACTGAAGCATCCGAACCGTCAGGTCCGCGTAGCGAACCGGAAAAATCACCGGCTAAAACAGAGATTGATGACACTGCGCTGTTAAAACGCTTCCCGCCGGAATCCGGTTGGGGCGAAAAGAAATATCAGGAATTAACGCAGAAAGACGCCTGGAAATTCACCCCTCTGGAAACAGAATTCCTGGAAAATTATGCCCGCTGGAAAGGGGCGCTGGATTCCGAAGCCAAAAAAAAACGCCGGGCCTGGCTGGAAAAGTTTCCGCCCGGGGAGCAATGGAATAAAGAAAAATATGAACAATTATCACTCCAGTTCATCCAGAGAGGAGTCTCGCCGGCTCCTTTAGAAGAAGAATTTATTAATAACTTTAAAGACTGGCAAAAGGCCCTGGAAGAACGACAGGAAGAAGAAGCCAAAAAAGAAAAAGAAAAAACGGCCAGCCCACCCCAGGTCTCACCAGAAACAACCCGGCCTCAGCCGCCCGAAGAAACCCCACCGGCCGAAGCGGTAGAAGAAAAAAAAGAATAGACCCATGCCGATGCAATATATTTTGTAGTGTAGTAAAATGTAAATCGGCATTACCTTTTTTTCCGCCAGAGGCGGATCAGTCCTCCGGCTGACGCCAGAGGACGAATCAGT
>CAKKQI010000410.1 GCA_919901895.1 Candidatus Brocadiaceae bacterium
CAATTCCGAAAAAGTTTTGCTACCTTACGGAATTGCTTACCCTGACCCCGACGCAGTCGGGGGAAGGGTCTCATTATTTATCCGGAACTGCATAAAAATTTTGGTTTACCTGTCGGCCGGTGTCCCGTTAAAGCGGGAGCGCCACCGTTGACAGACAAAAAGGAGATCTAATGGAAATCAGAAATTACCGTAAATCAATGATCAGTTCGTCTCCTCCGGACCTGGTTCAGATTCAACACGAAGCCTACGAGCGTTTTTTACAGAAAACTGTTCATCGGACCAAACGTAAAAATATAGGGCTGGAATCGTTATTCCGGGAAATCTTTCCAATTAAATCATACGATGGTTCATTGGTATTGGAATATCTTTGGTACGAAATCGGGCAGCCGCGTTATTCGGAAGAAGAATGCCGGGCGTTAAAAATCACCTACGGCGCTTCCCTGAAGGCCCGCTTAAGATTAAATCAACCGGAACTGTTGGAAGAAGATGTTTATCTGGGAGAAATACCGCTGATGATAGGCGGAGGCGAGTTTGTTATTAACGGCGTCGAACGGATTATCGTTAACCAATTACACCGTTCGCCCGGTATTGATTTTACGGAAATACTAATAGGAGATCGCAAATTGCATTCCGCCTGGATTATTCCCGAACGGGGCAGCTGGGTGGAAATCGCCACGACCAAACGAGATTCCCTGACGATTAAAATAGACCAGGGCAGTAAAATTCCGCTGACTATCTTTATGCGCGCGATGGATCCTAAACTTTCCACCACCGCCGATATCATTAGAATGTTTTACCCGACGGAAAAAATAAAAATTTCCGGACATCTTGACCCGGCCGTTTTAAGCGGCAAATATACGATGGAAGATATTAAAGACCCCCTTACCAAAAAAGTAATTCTGGAAGCGGGCAGTAAACTTTCTGAAAATACCGCTAAACTCATAATTGACAACCATAAAGAGATTGAAGTCCTGGGACAGGTGAACGACTGGCTTATTTTAAATACCCTGGCCGAGGATAGTACTCATTCGCACGAGGACGCTCTTTTGAAAATATACGGACGGTTACGGCCCGGAATGCCGCCTCAGATTGAACAGGCGAAAAAGGTTTTCTTTGAACGCTTTTTTGATAAACAGCGTTATCAGATGGGATTGGTCGGCCGGTTCAGGTTAAACCGGAAATTCGGATTAAATATTCCGGAAAGCGAACAAACTCTTTTACCCGGAGATATAATTAACGCCGTCAAATACGTTATTACCTTGCGAAAAGGCGAAGGCGGAATAGATGATATTGACCATCTGGGTAATCGCCGGGTGCGCACGATTGATGAATTGATTCTGGAAGAAATCCGCCGCGGTTTTCTCAGCTTAAAAAGAATTATTACCGAACGACTTAATCTCGGACAGGCCAGTAATGAAGCGGTTACGCCGCGGACTTTGGTTAATTCCAAACCGATTTCCAGCGCGATCAGTCATTTTTTTGAACAAGGTGAATTATCTCAGGTGGCTTCGCAGACCAATCCGCTGGATCAACTTACACATGAACGGCGGCTGAGCGCTCTGGGGCCGGGTGGGTTAAACCGTAAACGGGCCGGTTTTGAAGTGCGCGATGTGCACCCTTCACATTACGGCCGAATCTGCCCGATTGAAACACCGGAAGGCGCTAATATCGGACTGATTTCTTCTATGGCGATTTACAGTGCGCTGGATAAATATGGTTTTATCGTGACGCCTTATTATCCGGTAAAAAAAGGCCGCGTGGTTGAGGAGATGGTTTACCTGCGGGCCGATGAAGAAAAAGATAAAGTGCTTGTTCCGGCTGACGTGCTGGATACCGATGGAAAAATCAACCGGGATAAAATCCTGGCGCGCTGCAACGGCGAGTTTTTATTTGTCCCTCCAGATAAAGTTGATTATATCGATGTTTCACCGGACCAGATGGTCGGACTTTCGGCCGGACTGATTCCATTTCTGGAACATAACGATGCGAACCGCGCTTTGATGGGGTCTAATATGCAACGACAGGCCGTTCCGTTACTTTTGACAGAACCTCCGCTGATTATTACCGGATTAGAAAAACATGCGGCCGCTAATTCATCAATGGTGGTAAAAACTCAACAGGGAGGAATAGTCACCCGCGTTACGGCCGATCAGATTGAAATTCAATCCGATGATGATGAGGCTTCCCAGCAGGTAACCGTATATGATCTGAAAAAATTCACCGGTTTGAATGAAAGGACCTGTCATAATCAAAAACCGATTGTTAACGTTAACCAACGGGTAAAACGCGGCCAGATTATCGCCGACGGAGCCGCCACCGCCCAGGGAGAACTGGCCATGGGGCGAAATATCATGGTGGCTTTTATGACCTGGGAGGGATACAATTTTGAAGATGCTATGATTGTAAACGAAAGATTGCTGAAAGACGATATTTTCACTTCAATTCATATCGAAGAATTTGAAGTAGAAGCCCGGGAAACAAAACTGGGGCCGGAAGAATTCACTCGCGATATTCCCAATGTTTCCGAAAAAGCCCTTAAAAATCTTGATGAAAGCGGTATTATCAGGGTCGGAACCAAGGTGAAACCGGGGGATATCCTGGTTGGGAAAATTACTCCGAAAAGCAAGAGTGAATTAACACCGGAAGAAAAATTATTACACGCTATCTTCGGTAAAGCCGGAGAGGACGTTAAAAACGAATCGTTGGAAGTGCCGCCCGGGGTGGAAGGGATCATAATTGATGCCCAGCGTTTCAGCCGGCTGGTTTCTAAAAACGAAAAAGAAAAAACTCTATCTAATAAGAAAATTAAAAAAATTGACCGTGATATTAATGCCCGGATCACCGTGTTACTAGTCGAGCGGCTTAAAGAGATTGAAAAAATGGTGGGTAAACGGCTGGTGGAACGGCCCATCAGTTACGGACCGCGGGGTAGCGTTAAAGGACTTGATCATCTTAAAGAAAAACTTAACCTGGAACGCTTTGAGTTTGCCAGCCGGAAAGAAAAAGATGAGGCCCTCTTGGCCGACCGGGATTTAATCGGCGAATGCGAGAAACTGGAAAATGAAAAAGAGTTAACCATTAACCGTTTGATGCGCGGCGACGACCTGCCGACCGGTGTGCTTGAAATGGTTAAAATAATTATTGCGTCCAAACGGAGATTATCAGTCGGAGATAAACTGGCCGGACGCCATGGAAACAAAGGCGTCATTGCCAAGATTTTACCGTCCGGAGATATGCCTTTTCTGGCCGACGGAACACCAGTGGATATAATTCTTAATCCGCTGGGGGTGCCTTCCCGAATGAATGTGGGGCAGATTCTGGAAACGCATCTCGGTTGGGCGGCTAAAACATTGAATTTCCGGGCGCTGACCCCGGTTTTTAACGGCGCCAAGGAAGAAGAAATTACCAACGCCCTGAAAGAAGCCGGATTGCCGGCCGACGGTAAAACTACTCTTTATGACGGCCGAACCGGCCGTTCTTTTGACCAAAAAATAACTATCGGTTATACTTATATTATGAAATTACACCATCTGGTGGATGATAAAATTCATGCCCGGGCCACCGGTCCATATTCATTGATTACCCAGCAGCCGTTAGGCGGAAAAGCGCGTTATGGCGGCCAGCGCTTCGGTGAAATGGAAGTCTGGGCCCTGGAAGGATACGGCGCAGCTAATGTGCTCCAGGAAATGCTGACCGTTAAAAGCGATGACGTGGACGGCCGAACCAAAATCTATGAGTCAATGATTAAGGGAGATAATTTACTGGACCCGGGCACCCCGGTGTCTTTTGAAGTTTTAAATAATGAAATTAAAGGACTTTGCCTGAATATGAAACTGGAAAAAGAAAAGAAAACATTATAGGATCTAACCACAGATTACACTGATCCCGCCTAGGCGGGACTGATTACACAGATTAAGATTAAAATCCGTGTAATCGGGGGTTAAAAAATCAGTGTCATCAGTTGTACGAGGAGAACCAGATGCCAGACCTTTTTTATGATAAAATAAATGAGTTTAACATGATTTCCATTAAAATTGCTTCTCCGGAAGACATCAAATCCTGGTCTTACGGTGAAGTGAAAAAACCGGAAACCATTAATTACCGGACTTATCGGGCTGAACGGGATGGCCTTTTTTGCGAGCGGATTTTTGGCCCGGAAAAAGATTGGGAGTGTTTCTGCGGAAAATATAAGGGCATCAAATATAAAGGTATTATCTGCGACCGTTGCGGCGTGGAACTGACCCAATCGCGGGTCCGGCGTAAACGGATGGGACACATCAACCTGGCCGCACCGGTGGTGCATATCTGGTTCTTTAAAACTATTCCTTCAGCCATTGCGACCTTGCTTAATATAAAAACTGCAGTACTGGAAAAGGTGATTTTTTATCAGGATTATGTTGTCACTCAGATAAAGAGTAAAAAATGCCCGTTGGAAATAGGCCAGGTTTTGACGGAAGAACGGCTGGATGAGTTTAACAAACGGTATAAGGGTGAATTCCAAGCCGAAATAGGCGCGAAAGCCGTTAAGGTTCTCCTGCAAAATCTTGACCTTAAAGAATTATCCAAGGAATTAAAAAAAGCACTTAAGGAAACTTCTTCAGTCCAGAAACAAAAAGATATTATTAAACGCCTCCGGCTGGTGGAAATGTTTATCAATTCAGGTAATAAACCGGAATGGATGGTTCTGGAAACAATTCCGGTCATCCCACCGGATTTACGGCCGTTGGTGATGCTGGAAAGCGGGAATTTTGCCAGTTCCGATTTGAATGACCTTTATCGCCGTTTGATTAATCGTAATAATCGTCTCAAAAAATTAATGGAGTTGAATGCTCCGGAAGTTATTATCCGTAATGAAAAAAGAATGCTTCAGCAATCGGTTGATGCCCTTTTTGACAATGAACGATGCCGTCGTCCGGTATTAGGAGCCAATAGCCGGGCGTTAAAATCATTAAGCGATATGATTAAAGGCAAGCAGGGACGCTTCCGCGAGAATCTGCTGGGTAAGCGGGTTGATTATTCAGCTCGCTCGGTCATTGTCGTCGGGCCGGAGTTAAAACTTCATCAATGCGGTTTGCCCAAACGAATTGCGCTGGAACTTTATCAGCCGTTCATTATCCGCCGGCTTAAAGAATTGGGCCGGGCCGATACGATTAAAAGCGCTAAAAAAATGCTGGAACGCCGTGATGAAGGCATCTGGGACGTTCTGGATGAAGTAATTAAAGACCACCCGGTGCTTTTAAACCGTGCCCCCACCCTGCACCGGATGGGCATTCAGGCCTTTGAACCGATTCTGGTTGAAGGCAATGCTATTTCCGTTCATCCGCTGGTCTGCCCGGCTTTTAATGCCGATTTTGACGGCGACCAGATGGCCGTTCACCTGCCGCTTTCTTGGGATGCATTGGTTGAAACCAAAATGTTGCTAATGGCAACGCAGAATATTTTTTCGCCCTCCAACGGTAATCCGATTATCAGCGCTACCCAGGATATTATTTTAGGAATTCATTATTTAACTACCAGCCGCTTAAACGAGCCGGGTGAAAAAAAGTGTTTTGCCACCCAGGAAGAGGCCTTGCTGGCTTACGACCGCGGTAAAATAAGTTTGCATGCCTTAATTCAGATTAAACTTGATAAAAATGCAACCGTTCATGTTAAAAATGAGTCGGATAAACCGAAATTTGAACGTTATACCACCACCGTGGGCCGGGTTATGTTTAATCAGGTTCTTCCCCCTGAACTTGGTTTTTATAATTACGAAATTACTAAAAAAGAAATCGGGCGGATTATTACGACCTGTTATAAAAAATTGGGTAAAGAAGCCACCGTTAAATTACTTGATGATGTTAAAACACTCGGTTTCAAAGCCGTCACGATGTCGGGCCTGTCCATCGGTAAAGATGACCTGAGAATCCCGCCTGAAAAAGTAAAAATTATTAAAGATACCGAACATGACATCGAAAAGATTGAACGCAATTATCATCAGGGGGTTATTACATCCGGAGAGCGTTATAATCAAATTATTGACTGCTGGACAGCCACCCGGGAAAAAGTGGCTGAAGCGATGATTAAGGGTCTCAAAAATGATGTTCGTGAAGGCAAACCGTATCTTAATCCGGTTTATTTAATGGTTTTTTCCGGGGCGCGGGGCAGCATTGACCAGGTCCGCCAATTAGCCGGTATGCGCGGACTGATGGCTAAACCGTCCGGTCAGATTATTGAAACTCCGATTAAAGCCAATTTCCGGGAAGGGTTAACTGTTTTGGAATATTTCAGTTCTACCCACGGCGCCAGAAAAGGGTTGGCTGATACCGCCCTTAAAACGGCCGATGCCGGTTACCTGACCAGAAAATTAGTTGATGTGTCACAGAATGTTGTCGTAACAACGCAAGATTGCGGCACCTTGAATGGTGTTACAAAAGAAATTATTTATAAGGGCGAGAAAATTGAAGTGCCGTTGAATCAGAGTCTTTTCGGACGGGTGGCCCGTGATAATATTGTGAATATTGTTACCGATGAAATTGTCGTTAAGGAAAATGAATTAATTACCGAAGAAATTGCTTATAAAATTGAAAACTTGGGATCGACTAAAGTTCGGGTTCGTTCCGTTCTGACCTGCGAATTACATTTCGGAATCTGCGCTAAATGTTATGGAATGGATTTATCCACCGGTAAACTGGCGGAAGAAGGCCTGGCGGTCGGTATTATTGCCGCTCAATCAATCGGCGAACCGGGGACCCAGTTAACAATGAGAACATTCCATATCGGCGGAACTGCTTCCCGAACGATTGAAGAATCGCGCATTATATCCAAAAATACCGGAAACGTTAAGTTTAATAATATTAAAATAGCCCTGAATAAAAAAGGCGAAACCGTGGTGGTGAACCGAAACGGTGAATTGATCTTGCTGGATGAAAAAGAACGGGAATTGGAGCAGTATCTGATTGCGCCCGGTTCGGTTCTGCTGGTTCAGGAAGGAAAAACCGTTAAAGCCGGAACCGTGCTGGTTATCTGGGACCCGCATAATATACCAATCCTGGTCGAAAAAGGCGGAAAAGTACGCTATGAAGATATTATTAAAAACGCCACGATGAAAGAAGAAATTGACGTGCGAAGCGGAGTTAAACGCAAAGTAATTATTGAACATAAAGGCGATCTGCATCCTCAAATTGTTATTGAGGATGATAAAGGAACAATTCTCGGTGTTTACGCTATTCCGGAAAAAGCCCATATAGAAGTAAACGAGGGCGACCGGATTGAAGCCGGGACCTTATTGGCCAAAACACCTCGCGAATTGATGGGCACTCAGGATATCACCGGCGGATTACCGCGGGTAACCGAATTATTGGAAGCTCGCCAGCCAAAAGACCCGGCGATTGTGGCGGAAATAGACGGGATTATCACGCTGGGTGAGAAAAAAAGCGGGAAACGGACGATTATTGTCCGTAATGATGAAACCGGCATGGAACGTGAACATTTTGTTCCGCCCGGCAAACATTTAAGAGTTCATCGGGGCGACCGCGTTCGGGCCGGAGAACCATTGGTTGATGGTCCACGTATCCCCCATGATATCCTGAGAATCAGCGGTATTGAAGCACTTCAGGATTATCTCCTGCGCGAAGTACAAAACGTATATCGTTCGCAGAATGTTACCATTAATGACAAACATGTTGAAATTATTGTCTCCCAGATGTTGCGCAAAGTAAGAGTACAAACAGCCGGCGATACCGAATTATTGCCCGGTTACATTATTGATAAGTTTAAATTTCAGCAGATTAACCAGAAAATAATTAAAAAAGGCGACAAACCGGCTACGGCTAAGCCGTTACTGCTCGGGATTACCAAAGCCAGTTTACAATCCGACAGCTTTATTGCGGCGGCTTCCTTCCAGGAAACAACCAGGGTATTAACCGAAGCGGCCCTGGCCGGCCGGAAAGATATGCTCCAGGGAATAAAAGAAAACGTTATTCTGGGGCGGCTTATTCCTTGCGGAACAGGTTTCCCGAAACGGCAGCAGATGGAAATGAAAAAATCATCGGAAACTTCTATTTTGGGACAGGCGGCCGGCAAAGAAGAGTCTCAAGAAAAAACAGTGACGGTTTAACCACGCGCCGGAATAGAAGTTTTTTATTACGCCAAATATTTAAAGTTCAAGTAATTTCAAAACTTTTTATCGCCTCGTCAACGGTATTAAAAATTTCAAATATTTCCGAAAGTTTTAATACCTCCATAGTATTTTTAACTTGGGCAGAAAGATTCGCCAGTTTAACGTTATATCTCGTTGTTAATCCTACCAAACAGGAAACGCCCTGGCTGCCGATATAGTTAAGTTCTCCTAAATTAACCACGATCTTATTACCAGATTTCATGAATTTTTCAACCTGCTTCTGGAAATTATCGCTTTCTGTTCCGATAAAACGTCCTTTTAAAACGATAATAATTACCTCACCTTGTTTTTGGAAATTAACGGTTAGATTCATCTGCTTGGCTCCCTTCTAATGATTTTCGCGGAGACGGATTTTTCATTTCTTCTTTTTTTATATCCGCCCAGGTTTTTTCCCGTAAATTCGCCAGCAAATCAGCCGGAACGCTTTCAATAATTAAAACGTCGGCGTCTTTTTTTTCAATAAAAATGAAATTATTTTGAGTAGCCCAGACTCGAACGGAAGCCGGTTCTTTGATATTTAACCATTCACTGTTTTCCAGTTCAACCGATTCGGGATATTTTTTTTTAATTATTTTAGTATAGCCGGAAGCAAACTCCTGGGCATCTTTCAGGGAATCCCAGGTAGTAAACCAGAGCAGGAGCGTTGTTTTATCTGTTTGATGCTCCCAAACCGTAAATTGGTCGCCATCCCAGCCTTCAGCCAGTCGGTTCGTCTGCAACTGAGGCAAGAATTGCCTGAAAAGGATGCCGGTATTCAGTTCGCCCATAACATTTTTTAACACGAATTCCCAGCGGTCGGCGAGAGTGCTGGAAAAATCAGGCAGGGTAATTTTAGTCGGGTTGTCTCGTTTTCCCGGCAAATATTTTTCAGGATGCAAAACCTGTTCGGTTGAAGCAGGTAAATCAGTATAAAGATTATTAACTTTTTCCCAGCCTTCCGCGGCTTTTATTTTATGAATGAAAACCAATCCTTGAAGATAGGGAAAAAGGAGTCCTTCCCTGATATAAAGAGGCGCTTCGTTCATCAGGGTTGTTTTATCAATCGGGTTTGATTGGGTGATCATGGAAATATCAGCCCATAAATTAATATCCTGCCCTAATTTTTTAAACAAATAGTCAAACATTATAAAATTCGCTTCGCCTTCCACGACCGCCCTGGTCGCTAAGGCCAGGTCGTCGTTTTCCGCGTTGTCAATCGGCAAGGTTAATAAATTAAAATTCTGGTCCTGCAATGCGTGAGTAAGTTCATGAATGGCGGCCAGTTGGGTCCAGGAAATATCGGCCTGTTCGTCAAAAAAATCAAGCAGTTGGACATTTTCCGTTGCTTCCTGATTTTTTATTAAATAAAGTTCTTTGGTTTCCGGGTCGTAAAAACCGGCAATCTGTTCGGTTAAAAGAGCGACTATAAATTTATTAATATCTAATTCGGGTGGAATCAGCCCGAATTTCACCAGTGCTTTTTTTATTTTAGGCATTTCCTTTTTGACGGTTTCTTTTTCGTAATCAGCCATGATTTTTCTTTCAAGTTCTTTTTTGTCTTTAAGGCCAACCCGGACCGGCTGTTTAAATTCCAACCGGCGTTGCCGGCTGACTAATTTTTCTAATTGCGTAATTTCATCAGGAGTAAATGAAAATTTCTTCGGCTGAACTGTTTCGTCCAGGGGTTTGTTTTTATTAATCGCAGGAGCTGTGGAATCTTGCTTCTGTTCACCGAACAAGGATCGCAAAACTTGTAGTGAGCGAAGCGAATCTATTGGAATCGATCCGTCCAAAACGAACAATAGTCCGATTAGAATACAGAAATAACCAAAAAATGATTTCTTGAAAATATTCTTTAATAACATACTTACCCCGATGTATCTCGGATCTGACAGGAAATATACCTAAAATTACGAGACGTTGCAATAAAAACTTTCGTTGATTATTTGTCAAGTTTTTGCCTCAGGCCGACGATAATAATATAGAGAGAGTTTAGTTTATCCCGCCTGGGTGGGACGATTATTACCTGCTCCGCCTTAGCGGGGAAAGAGGGAGGGGAAGATGAAGCACGCCAAAAAAACAGATCTTGCAGGCATTCCGGATGGGGAGAGGAAATTAAGCGCCCCCCGGTTATCCCGTTTTAGCGGGATTGATCCCTTTAAAAACACTTTACCGCCTTATAGTCAGGCCGGTTCGGCCCACCGGAATGTTTTAAGCGGTAACAGCCCGCGCGGTTTATTTAAAGTTTACCGGCTCCTGAAATTGTTGGTTAACCAGGGAAGGCGATTGAAAGTTAAACATATAAAATCTCTGGTTAAATCAGGCCGTTATGAAACAGAAGAAAAAATAAAAATAACCGCGGCCCGCATTTTAGAAACAATATACCGGTAATTCAGATGTTTTCAATCCGTGTCCGCCTGAGGCGGATTCGTCCTCTGGCGAATAATCAGTGGTTAGAAAGAAATGGGCCAAATCAAACCACCCACTCCGGCTAAACTTTTCATCGGAATGATTTTCGGGCCTGCCCCGATGAAATCGGGGCCGACCGGGTATTTCTTTGATATTGAAAAAGAACTGGAGAAACAATTCGGCGCGATTGATTTAAAAAGTCCGGTGTTTGATTTCACGTTTACCGATTACTACAAGCCGGAAATGGGCGGCGGTCTTAAAAAAATATTTTTTTCATTCCGAAATTTAATATCTCCCCAAGAAATCGTTTCCGTTAAAATAGCAACCAACCGGCTGGAAGAAACATACCGTTTACCCCAACCCGTTGACGGAATTAGCCGTCCGATTAATCTTGATCCGGGATACCTGGACGGTAGCAAATTGGTTCTGGCTTCAACTAAAAATTATGCCCACCGGATCTATCTGAATAACGGTATTTATGCCGAAATAACTTTTCTGTATAGCAAAAACCAATTTCACCCTCTTCCCTGGACTTATCCTGATTATCAAACCGAACCGTACTTGATTTTTTTCCAGCAGGTGAGAACAACCTGCCTGACTCAACTAAAATAAGCAAAGAATTGACCCCATTTTAAAATTATAGTATACTTAAAAAAATAACGTAAAATTTTACCGGAATAAAATTTTATCATGGAAATCTGGGGTGATTTTGAAGTATATCGGGACCAGCTTATCGGCAAAGGCGGCTGGGGCGAGGTTTACAAAGGCCGGCAGATTTCACTTAACCGCTCGGTCGCGATTAAAATTCTTAAGGAAGAATTGACCCGCGACCGTGATTTTGTCCGGCGTTTTCATCGCGAAGCCGAATGCCTGGCTAAACTGGCCGATGAACATATTATTCAGGTTTACGGGGCCGGCGAATATCAGAATTCTTATTACTTCGCGATGGAATATATTCCGGGCGTAACCCTGGATAAGTTTATTGAACGCGGTTATAAATTCACACCGGCTGAAGTTGTTCATCTCGGTCTTGCCGTAACTAAGGCCTTAAAAAGTGCCTGGGAAAGCACCGAACAAATTATCCACCGCGATATTAAACCATCCAATATCCTGCTGGCCTTCCCCAAGCACCTGCTTGATAAGATGACCGGTTCGGACCGGACTAAACAACCGGCGGGCAAGCAACTTGATATCCGGCAGGCAAAAATCAAAGTGATGGATTTTGGATTAGCGCGGGTGATTAAAGAATCTTCGTTAATAGAAGGGGAAACGCCGATTCCGCTGTCCGGAAACAGAGAGCCATCCGATGTAAACCTGACTATGGCCGGAATGATTCTGGGAACTCCCAAGTATATTCCGCCGGAACAGGGATTAGGTAAATCGGTGGATATTCGTTCGGATATTTACTCGCTCGGTATTGTTCTGTATGAAATGGCGACCGGCCGGACGCCTTTTAAATCCGATGATATTATTACGATGATTCGTCAGCATATCTATGAAATTCCACCGTCACCGCACCGGTTTAATCCCCACCTGCCGTTGTTATTAGAAACGGTTATTATGAAATGTATTCAAAAACGGCCGGAAGACCGTTATAATAATCCCTCTGAGCTTTTTGAAGATTTGGAAGCCCTCAGGCAACACCAGCCACCCCGCCACACTCTTATAAAAACAATGACGCAGAAGCCGGCTAAAACCGCCGGAGCAAAATTATCTAAAATATTTTTTAAAATTCTTGCTTTGCTGATATTATTAGCAGTGATTATTGCCACCGGCGCCGTTGTTACTTTTTTGCTGTCTTCCGAAAATCCGTCGATTGATTCTTTTTTTAAACCGGAGGTGATCCCGGCCCAAATCGGCGAGCCGTCCGCAGAGAATATTTTAGGAAATGACCAAACGGTAAAAGTTATTAGTCATCACACGGAAAGCATTGACAATATTTTTGACTACGGCATCAGAGTAAAATGTTTTATTCAAAATTATACGGCTGAAATTCAGAACCGCCGATTAAAGATGGAGTTAAACTGGAGCGGTAAAACTTATTTTAAAGAACAAACGGTTTTCCTGGAACCTAAAGGTTCCAATACTTTTTTTATGAATTTTTACGAACCGACCGGTGAAGGCGGGATTTATTATAATTATAAAGTTTTGCTGACCGAATTACCGCCGGTCAGTCCGAAATAAAAAAATAAAATTGACTTTTAGCGGTTGACCGCTTATACTGATTAAGAAACTCTAACAAAACCTATAGTAAAATGTCATTCCTGCGGAAGCAGGAATCTATGCTATTATTTTCTTATCTGGATTCCCGCTTTCGCGGGAATGACAGAATGAACGGGAATAATAAAAAATACGGTTTTGTTAGAGTTTCTAAAAACAAAACCATATTTTAACCTATGCCGCCGCAATTATTGATTAATTTACCTGAACTTGATTTAAATAAAATTGTTTTAAATAAGCAAAAAATTGAAACAATTCTTCCTCATCGTTATGAAATGCAGCAACTGGATGGTGTTTTAAAATTTGATAAAGAAAACAGAATTATTGTCGGGTATAAAGATATTACACCGGCTGAATTCTGGGTGCGCGGGCATATTCCGGGGCGCCCTTTAATGCCCGGAGTCATTATGTTAGAAGCCGCGGCCCAGTTAAGTAGTGTTTATTGCTGCCTGGATGATTTAGTTTCCACTGATAAATTTATCGGACTGGGCGGCATTGAAAAAGTCAAATTCCGCGGGACCGTTCAGCCCGGCGATAAACTTATCCTGGTGATTAAATGTCTGGAGCTGCGTCCCCGGCGCGGTATTTTTGAAGCCCAGGGAATAGTGGACGATAAATTAGTTTTTGAAGCAACCATTATCGGAATGCCGGTATGAACAGAAGAAATTTTATTAAAACGGCTGGGTTGGCGGTCGCCGGGCTTTACTTAAGACCGGACCAATGGCTTGGTTCTCTTTCCGCTCAGGAAGGCCGCTCCCGCGTGGTAGTGGTTCTTAATAAAAAAATGCGGGATAAAAACGGCCTGATTAATTCCCTTGAAGTCCAGCGCACTTTACACGAATTATTGAAAAAATTATTTAAAACCGATTCCACCCAGGCCGCCTTGCGCCAATTGATTAAACCAACCGATCTTGTCGGAATT